>JAGGTI010000074.1 GCA_021163775.1 Candidatus Zixiibacteriota bacterium | reverse complement strand
TATCAATTATGGTACGATTGACGGCTATGACGCATCGGGTAACGCCACTGGTGATATTGTTGCCTATGATTGGGCCGGTGGTCTCTCGTTTGGTTTTGCGCTATCAGATGAAGCATCGGTGGGTATTACGGCCAAATATATTAATCAACGTCTCGATGATATCAGTGCTTCATCCTTTGCCGCTGATTTTGGTTTGCGCTACAGGTTAGAGTCGGTTGTGTTTGCCGCGACCGTAACTAATTTTGGTGGTGAGATGCAGTTTGATCAGGTGGCAGAAAAACTGCCGACTGCGGCCAAGTTTGGTGTGCAGTTGATGCCTTTCTCTGATGCTTTGGTGGCTTCCTTTGAATTGGAGAAACGATTCCAGGGCGATCTGTTTATGCGCCAGGGAATGGAGTTTGGTTTCAGTGAGCAATACTATCTGAGAGCTGGTTGTGACTACCTGCCAGCCCAGAACGGGCGATGGCTGGCAACCGGGCTGTCCTTTGGTGCTGGTGTCCAGTTTGATTTCGGCTCGTTCGATTATGCCTTCACGCCGAATGATAAATCGACCTCGGAAGACCTTCACCGCTTCACTTTGACGTTTTTGTTATCCCACGAATAGTACGTCACAGTATGCTTGGTAAAACACTTGTAATCGATCACCACAATACACCTTGAATTCATCTCAGTATGCAATTTATTGCACGGATTGCAGGATTTCTGCGCAATAAATGAACAATCACTCTTATAGTAGACTGTAATACTCCACAAGTGCGGGTGGCGGAGTCCAGTATTATAACCGCAAGTACTTGTATTACTTGTTGTTAGCTTTTGGGCAGAAGGCGCAACAAAACTCTCTAATAATGCTGATTACGTTCATTTTTGGGCAGTCGGTTTGCTCTGGTTTGGGCAGGCGATGTACAAGCATTTTATTGAATTGAAATATTGAAGACAGGGCAACTCATAATCGTGAATCGACCAAATCAGAAAATGAGCATCCGCAACCAGAGCACTGTGGCTGTTGACGCTACTTTTGTGGGTTATGGGTCGGCCGAGACGGTAGTTGCGCTCCCGCAGGTACCTGCCGTATCACCTTCGAAAAAGCTCAAATTTCTTGTTGGCGAGTTTACCGGGGTTCTGTTTATTGTTCTTACGACGTTTTATATTTTCGCCTTACCTGTTTGGATGGCGAAACCTGGAATGTTGCGGGATGCGATAAATCGGATGATTAAGAGAACGGTTGACATTTTGGGTGCCACGGTTGGCTTGGTGCTTTCAGCGCCGATTATGCTATTGGTTGCCCTCGGTATCAAATTGGATTCATCTGGTCCGATCTTCTATACTCAGGTCAGGGTGGGAGTCAATCGGCGCAGTGGAAGCCGTCGGTTCTGTCAGCAGGTGGGGAGTGCCAATCGTCGTCAGCGGGATCGTCGTCGTGAAGACTATCACGGTCGCCCGTTTAAGATTATCAAATTCCGCACGATGATCCATGATGCGGAGAAGAAAACCGGACCTGTTTGGGCTACCAAAGGTGATCCAAGGGTTACGCGTTTGGGTCGGGTTCTGCGCAAGAGCCGGCTTGATGAGATTCCGCAGTTCTGGTCAGTGCTCAAAGGCGATATGTCGCTGGTTGGGCCACGACCCGAGCGTCCGACATTCGTTCGCGATTTATGTGGCAAGGTGGATGATTATCACCGTCGCCTTGAGGTTAAGCCTGGTTTGACTGGATTGGCCCAAGTTGAGAATGGCTATGATTCCTCGGTGGCTTCGGTAGCCGAGAAGGTTAGATTTGACTTGAAGTATATCCGGGGCTGGTCGGTATGGTCTGATGTCCGTATTTTGCTAAAGACTGTGGTAGTAGTTATTACCGGTCGGGGAGCTTGTTGATAAGACATCATTTTGAAGTCTTGTCGGACCGTCTTTGGCGGTCTTTTTTTGTATAGTTTTGGCTTGTGAATGGTGGATGTTTGTGGTATCCTGCCGATATATGGTCAGGTAGAAGCCTAACGGTAAGAAAGAGTTACGTAGTTGAAACGGAATTTAATTGCAGTAGCATTGATTTTTCTTCTGCCGGCATTATGTCCGGCTCAGGATGGTTCGTTAACAGTTGTCACTAGTCCCCCAGGGTGCGAAGTGACGTTGGAGGGCGAAGCGAGTCTATCGGGTGTGTCTCCGATTACATTTAGCTATCTGCTCATTGGCGAGTATCGTCTGACCGTTCGCAAGCATGGTTATGAATCATATTCTACTATCTTGATTCTTGACCCGGCTCAATCTCAACAGATCAATGTTAAGCTGTCGCCTAAGACAGCGGCAAAAGCGGCTTTGAGATCGTTGTTTATTCCGGGTTGGGGACAGAAATATTCCAGTCAGAAGACAAAGAGTTTTATGTTTGGTGCTCTGTTTTTTGGTGCGGCCATTAATCTCTACGTGACTCACGACGATTATGTCGATAAGCGAGACGAGTACTCTCGGCGGTTTGGCGAGTACGATGAGGCTCTTGCGGGTGGTGGAAATATCGTTGATCTGAATCGACGTTACACGGCGATGGTAGATGCTCAGCAAGTGGCTTATGATGCCGAGAGTGATCGGCGATTGGCTACTGCTATTACGGTAGGTATCTGGGGTTTGAACTTGATTGATGCTTTGTTTTTCACGCCTTCGGAGCGAGCAACATTCTCGGTCAAGGGTTTGACTATAGCCCCATCGGCTAACCCGTCCGGTGCCGGGGTGACTTTAACAATGGCTTTTTGATGATGACAAGATACGGTTGTTACATACTGGTATTGGTGATGATCACCCTTGTGGTCTGTTCTGGTTGTGATCGGTGGCCGTCGAATGATCCGGAACTACCAGCACCCGAGGCGCCGCCTGCTCCGATCAATCTGGTAGCGCACATTAATGATCGTTCCCTGGATCTCTCCTGGGAGGTATCGGATAGCTCGAACGTAGGTAGTTTCCGCATTTACCGAGCAGACTCCGATGGTGCTGATTTCTATTTGTTTGATTCAGTCTCTGATTATGTCAAAACAGTATCTGGTTTGACTTTTGGTCAACCGCTTCGCTTCCAGGTTACGGCGGTTAGTTCGGTTGGTATTGAGGGTTTGCCTTCGGATGAGATCACGGCTATAGCTGGTTTGTTGTCGCTTATTCTGGATGGTGGCAATGAGTATACCAATGATCGTGATGTTTCGATACTCCTCTCTGTTCCCGGCAATGCGATTTATCTGGAGCTTTCCGAAGACCCATCATTTGCGGATGCTTTGGTTCAATCTTTCACAGCCAGCACGATGTTTGAGTTGTCCGAGGGCGATAAACTTAAGACTGTCTACGCCCGTATGACTTTTGCTGATGGTTTCGTCAGTGACGGAACGGTTTCAGATGATATTGAACTCGACACCGAGGCCACTATAGATTCCGTAACCTTCTCACCGACCGGGCAGGTTTTAATGGCGGGTGATACTATTTCATTCTTCCTTGATGCTCACGGTGAACTCGAAGGAACGGCTACGGTTTCGATCCCAAGAACTCCGAACATAGATTTATACGATGATGGCACCACGCCAGATGTTACGGCTGACGATGGTTTATACTCGGCCTATTATGTTGTCCCCTCAGCTTTGAATATATTTGATGGTGAGGTTGACGGTGATTTTCAAGATATTGCTGGCAATGTTGCCCCGACGGTGTCGGCGGTGGAGCCGTTAAATGTTGGGGTTTCAACACCACCGGAAGCTGTTACGCTTGCGGGTGGGCTGATCGATACTGCCACTGTTCGTTTAACCTGGACTCAGAGTGATGACGATGATTTTGCTTCTTACCGTATTTGCCGCTCTGATCTGCAGGGTACAATAATCACGGATGTTGATTCCCTGAGAATCGCCATTGTCAACCAGCAGAACACGCTGAACTATGACGACTATCTTACCAGCACTGGAACATACTACTATAGGATATTTGTTTTTGATACTCAGGGAGAGTTCGCCGGTTCAAATGAAGTGGCGGTAACTCGGTGATCCACAACAAGGGTCGGTTGTGAATCTGCTCGATAGTATCAATCAGTTTCTGCGCCTTTTCATAGGCACCTTCCGTCAATTTGGTCGAGGTCGTATTTGGTTGCCACTGGTGGCCTATTTCGCCCTACAGTGGCTTGTACTGTATGCTCACTATGATTTTCTGCGGCCGCCTTTCTATAATATGGTTACTCTCTGGACGTCGTTTTTTGGCTCGGAAATGGCGACGGCATACAGTCATTATCCCCAGCATTTTCTGTTGTTAGGTCAGTTTTCAGGATGGGCCAAGTTGGGTGTTGGTCTGATTCTGGAAGGTTTGGTTCTTGGCATGGTCGCCGGGATGTTTCACCATCGGATTACCGGCTCAGAGCCGGGCCGATCGGCCTTGAATGCCTGGCTTGATCTGGTTCTGGTTTGGGTGGTTATCAATGGGCTGATGTTGATTGCCGGGATGTTCCTGCCTGGTTGGTTAGGTTCATTGATCAATAGTCCGCGACGCTTATTGGCGTTAAATCTCGGTCTTCTGCCGTTTCTCTATACGCTGATATTTGCCCTCTTTTTTATGGCTATTCCGATGGTTATGGTCAGAGGCTACAATGGGTTGAAGGCGATAGTCGAGTCAGTTGGTTTATTTATACGACGTCCTTTCACTTTCTTTTGCCTGGCCACGACAATTGTGGCTGGTCCGATTCTTCTGGGAGCCATAGTCAGCCGCCCGGCTGGGATTGTAGACAGTTTCAAACCGGAACTGGTTTACTGGCTTTTGGTCGCGTCCCTGGTCGTAGAAATGATCGCCTATTTCTTCTGGATGGGTACGGCGGTTATATTTCTGAACGAAGACGATCGCTGAGCGATTATCGCCGCCAATTCATAGGCATTATTTCGAAGTTTCTTCCCTGATAACACATTTATATCCTCAACAAAGAACGGTCATTCGCCGATATATCAAGTATATCGCTAAGGGCTGTTAAATAAGAAGATATGAAAAACATACTGTTAGTTGACGACGATCAGGAAGTATCACAGTCGGTAGCCAATCTGTTCGACTCAGACAAGTATCAGTTTGAGTTCCTTGAGGATGGTGATGGTGTTAAAGACTTCCTGCAGGATAACCAGAATATCGATCTGGTTATGCTTGACGTCAACCTGCCCAGTTTGTCCGGCCTTGAAGTTCTCAAACAGATTCGTCAGTCAAAAAATGAAGTTCCGGTTATTGTTATTTCTGGTTTTGTTTCTACCGACAACGCCATTGAAGCAATGAAAGAAGGAGCTTACGAATACTTGACTAAACCTTTCCAGGTTAGCAAGCTTCTTGATACGGTCAACAAGGCGTGTGGATTCCAATCCGAGAGTGAGTCCATCGTTGTGGAGGATCAGCCGGTTTCTCTTGATACAGGAATCGATGGGATAGTTGGTAAGTCACCGGAGATTGTTGAGATTGCCAAGATGATCGGTCAGGTGGCCAAGTCGGATGCCGCGGTCCTTATCTTTGGTGAGTCGGGTACCGGCAAGGAAGTCGTTTCCCGCTCTATCCATCGCAACTCCCGCCGCAGTTCTCGTCAGTTCTTGTCGGTAAATTGCGCCGCCCTGCCGGATACACTTTTGGAATCAGAACTGTTTGGTCATGAAAAGGGTGCGTTCACCGGTGCCTACTACAAGCGGATTGGAAAATTTGAGCAAGCTGACGGTGGTACATTGTTCCTCGATGAAATCGGCGACATGTCGATGCTTACACAATCGAAACTTCTGCGTGTTTTGCAGGATGGAACTTTTGAACGGGTCGGGAGCAACCAGACGATAAAGTCTGACGTGCGTATTCTTGCCGCCACCAATAAATCGCTGGTTCAGGCGATGAAGGAAGGCTCTTTCCGGGTTGATCTGTTTTACAGACTCAAGGTTGTATCGTTCTTTCTCCCGCCGCTGAGAGAGCGTCGGGGTGATATACCGTTGCTGATCGATCACTTCCTGGATAAGCTTTCACAGCAGTTGTCATTGCCAAGAAAAGCGGTAACGAAGAAAGCGCTTCAGCAGTTATCACGGAATATGTGGCCCGGCAACGTTCGTGAACTTGAAAACAATATTCATACGGCCCTGGTTATGTCGAAAAACGACGACCTTCAGCCGGATGATTTTCCCAGCTTAGTTGATGATTCTCCTAGAGTCGAACTTGATCTTTCGGTTCTTCAAGATGATTACACTGAGACTTTCCGCAAAATAGTCGAACCAATCATGCCCAAATTGATTACCAATTCACCTGGTCAGATCTACCATTTCCTCGAGTCAGCCCTTGAGCGAGCGGTAATATCAACCTGTCTCAAGCAGTTCAACGGTAATCAGGTCAAGACTTCTGAGACGTTGGGTATCTCGCGCAATACACTTCGTGATCGCATCGCGAAGTATAACCTCTACTAAACTACCCTCAATATCATCCAATTGTGATTTGAAACCGGCGATGTCGGACGTATATTCGTCTCAATGAAAATATGCCATTTTTCCGATAGCCATCTTGGGGCTGGCGAAAGCCATCGCCGACTTGCGCCCGGTGGTCTCACCGAGCGTCAGGAAGATTTGATTGCCGGTTTTATAAAAGCTGTTGATCGGATTATCGATATCAAGCCGGATATCTGTATCCATTCGGGTGATCTGTTTCACACCGTTCGTCCTCTCAACAGTATCATGGCCCGGGCCGCCGAGCAGTTGCACCGACTGGCGGCGCAGAACAATATCCCTACCGTGATAATTGCGGGTAACCACGATGCGCCCAAACAGCCACGTGTTGGAGCCGCGATTGATGTTTTTCGTCAGATTGACAATCTATACATAGCTTCATCGGGACGAATGGAAGTCTTTCAGATTGGATCAGCCAGGATTTTGGCACTACCTCACTGTTTGACAGGCGCAACGCTTCAAGAAGAATTGGCAGTTTGTAAACCTTCAGCTGATGCCGATTACAATATTCTCGTGGTTCATGGTGCGGTGGCTGGTATGCCACAGTTTTCGATGGCTGACCTGGGTGAACAGGAAATTCCGGTGGAAGTTCTGAACCGGTTTGATTACGTCGCTCTGGGGCATTTTCATAACTTCTGTCAGGTGGCACCGAAAGCCTGGTATTCCGGATCGACCGAGCGACTGTCGCAGGCGGAACGTGATTCGGACAAGGGGTTCGCCGTGGTCGATCTTGAACCGTTCAGGGTGCGGTTTGAGTTAGTGCCATCGCGGGCGATGGTTGATTTGCGGAAAATCGATGCTACCGGCAAGCGGGGTGATGAGGTGGCTACTGAGTTACGTCGGGTATTGGATAAGGTCGATACCTCCGACAAGATTGTACGGGTTCGGGTTGATAATGTTACGCCTGAGATGCTCAAGACGATACCGGCCGACACGCTCGCCGAGTTGCGGGAAAAAGCGTATGCGCTTGATCTCCAGTTTGAGAAAGGCGAACCGGATGAGGCGACCGGTGAATTCGGACGGTCTGCGATCGGGCGACTTGATCTGAGTTTTGCGGAGTTTCTTGAGGCTGCCGACCTGAAGGGGTTTGATCGCGAGCGACTAATTCGGGAAGCTATGAAATACTTAGGTGCCGAAGAATAAAGCGGCTGACCATTGGGGCCAACCGCTTTATAAATTAAACAACATCAAGGGGACAGCCGGGTTAGTTAACGTAGTCCATAAATGGTAGCCACTCGAGGCCGTGTAAGAGTACCATGAGGACCGCTATTGGTGTAATAAATCTCAGGGTAAACATCGTCAACTTGTACAGGTTTCCGGATGAACCAAACTCCTCTTTTATCACCTTCTCGTTTACGATCCAGGCCAGGAACAGACAGGTCAGCAGACCGCCAATCGGAAGCATATAGTTGGTGGTGATGAAATCGAAGATGTCCAGGAATCCCTGAGATTTGCCTCGGAAAGGTACCGTGATACTGGCTGTGGCGCAGAGGAGGCCCAGCAGGTAGATCAAGAATCCCATGATGATCGTCGCCTTGGCTCGCCCCCAGCCGCGTTTGTCGATGAAATACGACACCACTACTTCCAGTAGTGATATTGACGATGAGAGCGCCGCAAATGAAAGCAGGACAAAGAACGGCACCGACACCCAGGGGCCGATATCAGCAAACAGTACTGGTAGCGTTTGGAAGATCAGGCCTGGCCCCTGACTTGGCTCAAGGCCGTAGGCGAAAACGAGCGAGAAAATGGCTACCCCGGCAAGGAGTGCGATGACGGTATCTAGCAAAGAAATCACGACCGCATCGCGGATAATATGAGCTTTGCGATCCATATAGCTTCCGTAGGTGATCATTGCTCCCATACCTAACGAAAGAGTGAAGAAAGCATGGCCTAACGCCGAAAGAAAACCCTCCGCAGATAACTTGCTAAAATCAGGCTCAAATAAGAATGTAAGTGCCTGTGCTCCGCCATCAGTGGTGAACAGGCCGTAGCAGGCCAGCCCAAGTAACAGGATAATCAGAGCGGGCATCAGGATTTTCGCCCAGCGCTCAATGCCTTTGCGTACCCCTCCGAGCACGATACCGATAGTCATAGCCATAAACAGAGTGTGCCAGCCGATAGAGGCCCAGGCGTTACCGATCAGATTTCCGAATTGGCCCTGGATTTCAGCCGATGTGCCAGAGAATCCGACTATTGATTTGAACAGGTAGGCTATCGCCCAGCCAGCTACTACGCTGTAGAATGACAGGATGATGAACCCCGAAGCCACTCCCAACCAACCGGCTATCTGCCACTGTGAACCGGGCTTGTGTAATTTTTGGAACGCACCCACTGGATTTTGTTGTGCTCGCCGACCGATAATAAGTTCCGCGATCATCAGCGGCAGGCCGACAGCGAGGACACATCCGAGATAAACCAAAACAAAAGCGCCGCCGCCATACACTCCGGTGATATAGGGGAATTTCCAGATATTGCCAAGACCGACCGCTGAACCCGCGGCCGCCAGGATAAAACCGAATTGTGTGCTCCATTGTCCTCTTGACAGGGTAACATCTCCAGCCATACGCACCTCGCTTAGAAGTCTATATCTCGACGTATCATAATTGTAGAACGAACAGTACAACACCATTTGCATCATCCAAGAAAATGGTGTGAGTTTTTATTGTCAACTACTTAAGTAAGAGAGTATAACCGGCAATAGCTTTTAAGTTGACTTGAATTTTGGTGATGTGGTTTCTTGCAGAGAACGTATATCTTAGGTTAAGAAGGAAACGGCAATGAAAAAAGTTACAGTTCTTATGGTAGTGGCCCTGATGTTAAGTGGCGGCTCAGTTTACTCCCAAAATGCAGTAGGGTCGATGTTTGGTACTCTTACAACCGCGAAAGCGATGGGCCAGGGATCAGGTGATTTTGGTTTTGGCATCGGCTTGGCCGACGATGCTACTTCTTTCATCGGAAGTTTTGCCTATGGTCTGTCGGAGTACTCGGATGGTCGGATCAAGATCGGTCTCTCGGATTCCGACTGGGACGGCGATACCAAGATAGTGTTTGGGGTCGACTACAAATGGCAGTTTTGGAGCTACGGTCCGGAAACAACCCATCCGTTTGATTTTTCCGTGGGTGCCTTCCTGGAGTATGCCGATTATTCTGCCATCTCTGTGCTTCAGTTAGGTGGACAACTACTGGCTTCGTATCCTATCGCGCTCAACAACGGTCGATCAATTACTCCCTATGGTCGTTTTAATGCCCGCATGGAATCACTTAGCTGGGATTTGCCGATTCAGGTGTCAGGTGATGATTCGGAGAGTAATCTTGAGGTTGGTTTCAACGCCGGGGTGAAGTGGGAGATGACTTCTTCGGTAGACCTGTACGGTGAGTTCCAGCTTGATGGCAACGACGGCCTTTTCCTGGGCATTGATTTCAATGTTATGTAGACCTCAGAATCATAGCTCCGTTCCGTGGGGCTTTTGATTTATGACCTACTATGAAGCGATTCTCCTGGGTATTATTCAGGGTCTGACCGAGTTTCTGCCGGTTTCATCATCCGGTCACCTGGTGCTGACTCAGGAATTACTCCATGTCAACCAGCCGGGACTGGTCTTTGAACTGTTGGCCCATGTCGGTACTTTGGGTGCGGTGTTGGTCTATTTTCGCAAGTCTGTATGGCGACTGATACGAGCGCTCTTTCCGGGTGGTGGGGAAGATGATCGGAGGATGATTCTCTGGATTATTATAGGTACCATTCCTGCGGGTTTGGTCGGTCTGTTTCTGGAGGATTGGTTTGATCAGGCTTTCTCCAGTCCGGCGTTGACCGCGGCTATGTTGCTTGTCACCGGCTTGATACTGATGACAACCCGCCTGGTAAAACTTGGTTCAGTTGCGGTGGGCTGGAAGTCATCGCTGATTATGGGGTTGGGACAGGCGATGGCTATTATGCCGGGGATATCACGGTCAGGAACCACCATTGCGGCTGGTCTGCTGGCCAAGGTCAAACCGGATCATGCGGCCGAGTTTTCGTTTTTGCTGGCGATACCAGCTATTGGCGGTGCCGTAGTGCTCAAAGCGGGTGATCTGATCGAACTCCAAAGTGATCTGTTAGGGCCGTATCTGGTTGGTGCTTTGATGGCTTTCCTGTTCGGTTTGGTAGCTGTTCACTTTGTTTTGTCGGTGATTCGCCGCGGAAAATTCGACTATTTCGCCTATTACTGCTTTGCGGCTGGTGGCCTGGGACTTTATCTTTTCCTTTAGATGCAGACTAATACTCTTGTTGTTCGCTTTGGTTCGTTAGGCGATGTCATCCTCACATCGGCGACTGTCCTCAGTCTAAAGATCGCCTATCCGGGGAGCCGCCTGACCTATCTCACAAAAGAACGTTTTCGATCAGTCGTTGAAATGTTTGATGGTGTGGATAAAGTTGTGACCGTTTCAGAACACGCCTCAACCCGCGATCTCATCCGCATTCTACTTGATCTTGATAATTGCCGGTTTGATCGTGTGGTAGACCTTCACGGTAACTTTCGCTCCTGGCTGGCACGCTCAATAATAACCGCCAACCATACAGTTATCTATCCTAAGCGTAGAGTAGAACGTTGGAGAATGACCCTGAAACGGAAGACCCTGCCGTCTGAATACCCTCACACTATTGACCTGTACAACCAGGCGATTTCCGCATTGGACAAGCGTGCAGTTTGTCGCCGTCCTGTTATGTATCCACCGGCACTGGATGAGCAGTTTGACCGGTTGCTGGCTACCGATCGCCCGATCGTAGTGATAGCACCCGGCGCGGCATATCCCAATAAGGCTTGGCCGATAGAGAGGTTCATGCAGGTTGCTCGAGGTTTGTGCGAAGACAACGGGGTGCGGGTGTTGTTCGCTGTGACTTCGGATGATCCGAATTGTCAGATATTGAACTCGGGAGCAAACACTTCCGATCTACTCACGCTAACTGATTGCCCGCTTGATCAATTAGCCGCGATTGTCATACGTGCGAAATTGGTTGTGGCTAATGATTCCGGCGTTGCGCATCTCGCTTCAGCTGTGGGAACCCCGACCCTGGCAATTTTCGGGCCAACTCATCCCGCGCTCGGTTTTGCTCCACGGGGATTGCGTGACAGGGTAGTTGAAGTCGATGAACCATGTCGTCCCTGTTCACGTCATGGTCGCAAGTTGTGTTACCGTGACGAACGGTACTGTTTCACGCGGATCACAACGGAAAATGTTTTGGAACAGGCCGCTGAGATATTAGAGGTGTCGATCACGCTGACACCGGCGTTGTTTGTTGATCGTGACGGCACGGTTATTGAAAACAAACATTATTTGGCTGATCCCGATGGTGTGGAGTTGATTGAGGGTGCCGCCTCGGTGTTGAAGCAAGCTCGGGAATCAGGCTACAAGATTGTTGTGGTTTCCAATCAGTCCGGAGTAGCTCGCGGTTATTATTCAATCAACGATGTGGAACGAGTTAACGCTCGGATGCTTGAATTGCTGGCGGCCGAAGGCGCCACTGTGGACGCAGTATACTATTGTCCACATCACGAGCGAGAGGGACGGGTGAAACAATTTCGGGTAGCTTGTGATTGTCGCAAACCTGGAAGTGGCATGGGTGAAGCGGCCGCACTTGATTTGGGAATAAATCTCAGAGAATCTATTGTAGTAGGTGATTCACTGGCTGATATCAACCTGGGGCGGGTGCTCGGTGCTCGTCCGATATTGATCCGCACCGGTCATGGGTCAAAAGCGCAGTTCGAGGCAGGTGATGAACTCGAACGCCTGGGTATTACGGTTGTCGATACCATTGGAGAGACACTGAGCTGTTTATCATTGAAGAACTAAATTGTTGATTGAATCCCAGAGACAGAGTAATGTAGAGAGAACCTGTTCGAGCAAATAGATAGACAACCTGCTCCGTCTATCCGGTGGTCGGGCACATTAAGTGTAGCGAGAAGACATAGATCAACAGATGATTATGAGCCGACGCATATCCGCATCCTGCCGATCATACCTGTCTGGCTTCTTGCTGGCCGGATTTCTGAGTCTATTAGCGGCCTCGGCTGATGCCCAGTTCTATTTTGGTAAGAACAAGGTTCAGTATGCCGATTTCGACTGGCAGGTAATGACCACCGATCATTTCAACATCTATTTCTATGAAGATGAAACGGAGATCGCCAGGATTGCGGCGCAGATTGCCGAAGATGCCTACCCACGTCTGGCGGCAAAGTTTAACCACGAAGTTAGCCACACCATTCCACTAATTATTTATTCTTCGCCCGCCTACTTTGTTCAGACCAATGTTGTCCCATCGCTCCTGCCTGAATCGGTAGGTGGCTTCACCGAGTTTCTGAAGGGACGTGTGGTAGTTCCTTTCCACGGTTCTTGTGCCGATTTTGAGCACGTAATTGTCCACGAACTGGTGCATGTTTTCACGTTTTCGAAATTAGCCCAAAAATCACGACGCCAGAGTGTTGTTCGTCTCACCGGTCCGCCGCTCTGGTTCATTGAGGGACTGGCGGAGTACTGGTCTGAAGACTGGGATACCGAGGCGGATATGATTGTTAAGGACATGGTCCTGCGTGGGGATCTGTTGCCGATTACCCAGTTCTGGCGCATTCGTGGTTCCTATTTCATGTATAAGTTAGGTCAATCGGTTTGCAAATTTATCTCCGAGGAGTACGGTGAGGATAAAATAAATCTCATCTTTGACAATTGGCACAAGGGGCGCGGGTTCGACGAAACTATCAAGTGGACTTTGGGCAAGAGGCTTGAGGATATCTCCCGCGAGTGGCATTACTACCTTAAACAAAAGTACTATCCCGAAATAGCTGATTTAGGTCTGTTGCGTATGGAGTCGGAACAACTCAGCTACGATGGCTATGCGGTTCAGGGTGTGCCGATCACCTGGGATGATGGCGATGGTCTGCGCGAGTGGATTGTCTTTATGGCCTATCGTCGTGGTTACACCGGTATCTATCTGAAGCCACGGGTCGCGGACAAGAATGGTTTGCGTACACTGGTCAAGGGAGAACGCTCAAGTCGCTTTGAATCGTTGCATCTTCTGCGTTCGAGTATCGATGCCACCAATTCTGGTCTGGTGGTTTTTTCGTCCAAGTCGAAGGAACAGGATATCATCTATATTTATAGTCTGGACGAAGGCTGTATCGTTCAGGAATTCAGATCCATAGATCTGGTAGCTGTCCGATCTCCACGTTTTTCACCGGATGAGAGTCAGGTGGTGTTCAGCGGTGTACGAGAGAGTGGTTATTCCGACCTGTTTTTGCTTGATCGGGCTTCGGGTGAGATCCTGGAGATAACCAGCGACCTGTATGGTGATTCTGACCCGACTTTTTCGACCGACGGCCAAAGCATTATATTTGTGTCCGATCGTGGCCATTACGGTCGGTCGGGGGCGAGCAACCTGTTTGAAATTGACGTGAATGCGACGACACCGATTCGGCAACTGACATGGGGTGATTTTATCGATGCGTCGCCTATTGCCACCGCCAATGGTGTTTACTTCTCGTCCGATCGAGGCGGCAATTTCAATCTCTTGTTGTTGGAGCCATCAGGTCATCTGGTGCGGCAATCGACTTATGTGACCGGAGCTTTTGATCCGAGACTTACCCCGGATGGCGAGCAGTTGGTCTATTCCGGATATCAGGATATGCAGTTTTGCATCTACCAGAAGGACCTGCCCGAAGAGAAACAGGAGATGGCCAACATCTCGAATTTAAGCCCTTCGGGTTGGCGGCCCAGCCTGATCGACAAACGGTACAGCGGATCATCGGTGAAATACGAGACCGACTATTCATTTGATATCGCGCAATCATCGATTGCCTATGATCCAATTTACGGTTCGGCTGGCGGGTTACAGGCTTCGTTCTCGGATATGTTGGGCAACCACGCGTATTATATGTTGTTGACTAACACGGCCGAAACGCGTGATGAGTTCCTGGAGTCATTCAATTTCGGCGTAACCTATGTCAATCGTTCACGTCGCATAAACTGGGGTGTTGGCGCTTTTCATCTTTACGATGAATACTACAATCAGAGAGATCAGTACTTCTATGAGCGACAGGCGGGCGCGCTGGGTTTCTTCAGTTATCCGGTGTCAAAGTTCAATCGTGTAGATGTGACTTCATTTGTCAGGTACGACCAGAAAAATCGCCGTTTTGGTTTGCCTGATTGTGAGGGGATGCTCCTGTCAACATTTGTCAGTTGGGTTTATGACAATTCTATCTGGGATATTTCGGGACCAATTGAGGGCCGTCGGTATAATCTCTCGGCTGGTCTTACCCACTCGCTCACGCATGGTCAGGCGTGGAATCGGATCGCCTGGGCTGACATCAGACACTATCTTCGTCTGGGTACCTATTCGGCTTTCGCCAATCGCCTGTTTGCCTATACATCAGGTGGTCTTGAGCCGCGCCGGATTTATTTTGGGGGCAGTTGGGCTTTCCGTGGTTATGACCGGCGTTACTTCTATAATAGAAAAATCCTGTTCGCCTCCAATGAACTGCGTTTTCCACTGATCGACAATCTTAACATAGGTTTCCCATTCGGTGGTATCGGTTTTCAGGCGATCCGAGGTGCTCTGTTCTTCGATGTCGGCTCTGCCTGGGATGATGATTTCGATCAGTTTATCGGTTCATACGGCTGGGGTTTTCGGGTCAATCTCGGATATCTGGTCCTGTTGCGGTTTGATTTCGCGAAGACCACCGATTTCACTTATACTAGTCCAGGGTTTGATTTCGACTTCTTTTTTGGGTGGAATTTCTGATGCTTGATACGCGGATTAGATTCGGCTTGATTTTTGTGGCGATGACTCTTGCGTTGACCGGTTGTGGTCGCAAATATCACCTCAAGACGGTCGATATGGAGGCCGGTGGCTGGGCCTGCTCGCGCGGTTCAACGGTCAGGACTGGCTATGATGCATCGGGGAGTTTCGACGGCCAATTGAATCTGCTTTGGGCAAAGGGAACTTCTGGTAAACCGGCTGGCCCGCTGGCGATTCATTATGGTTGCCTTGTTTTCCCTGATACCAAGAGAAAAATCCGATTCTACGATACCGAAACAGGGCGTCATTTGGGGCGTTTGAAGGCCAAAGGGATTCCTCAAACCGGGGTAGTCGTGAGCGATAGTCTGGCTATCTATGGCGTGGCACCCAGACGGAATTTCATTCGAGCCTATAATTTGTTGACAGCTAAACGGCTATGGCAAATGCGTATAAAGGATGTTCTTCCGGGGCCGATAATACAAGGTAACCGCCTGTATATCAGTTCTGCTGAAGGCGAACTGATGGCTTTAGAATTGCCAGAAGGTGTGCCAGCCTGGAGTGTCAGGCTGGATAGTCGAGCTACGGCTTCGGCCAGTTTGGTCGATGACAAATTGTACCAACCGGGCGATGGTGGTCGGTTGTACGGTTTAGATGCTCGGGACGGTAAGATTCTTTTTGAGACGCAACTGGATGGACCTTTGGTCAGTCCGGTGGCTGTGGCCGACCGAGTTTATGCTGGTGATGTGCTCGGCCAGGTGTATGCGTTAGATCAGAATGATGGCGCAGTCATCTGGCAGAAACAGCTCGATGGTCCTATCTGGAACACGCCTGCCGTTACAGGTGACCGATTGTATGTCGGTCATAGTGGTGGCAAGGTGATTGCCCTGAACAGGGTAGATGGCGAGCTGGTGTGGAGTCACGATCTTGGCACGGTGGTCCGAGCCTCGGTGCTGGTAGTCGGTGACTTTGTGGTAGCTGGGTCGATGGCCGGGAATTTGGTGGTGTTGCGAGCCGATGACGGAAGTCTGGTCGACTCGACAACCCTCAAGGGAGCGATTGAGTTTCCTCCGGTTACTGATGGAAGGCGGTTGTTCGTTGCGACGCAAGCTGGAAAGATAGTCTGTTTCGGAGAGTACAATGAGCCAACTAACCTCGATCATCACGGAGTCTCACCTTAGTGTAAATCTTAACAAAACCGCTCACGCACTGGTTCGCGAGCTGGCTATGGCCTCCCGCAAGATGTCGATCTACGGCGAGGGCCACCCGCAGTCTATCAAGGCGGTCGAGAAACCGTTCTTTCTGTTCAGTTCAATATTTCGTTACCGGAGCTATGTTGGCCTCAATGTTCAAAGAGGCGATCTGTACTTGCTTAATATCCGGCTCAAGGAATCACCTTTTACGGCTCAGATACTCCAGTTCCTGCAGGCGATGGATGTTCAGGTTGCCTTGTTTGAGCGAAGTATGCGGATCCAGGACTTCACCTTCTTTGTCAATACTTTGGTAACACGACAATATGCGTATGACGCCACATTCAGTTTTACCAATTATTTGAAACAGCACAAAGTCGATTGCATCGAAGTCAATTCCGAACGGGGGTACGATCTTTTTGAGAATCGGAAACAGTATCGTGGCGATGTTGATGCCGACTTCTCAGTTCGGCGTTTGGTGCTGGATCAGTTGGGTGATGACCCGGTCATGCTTACCAGGGTTCGTAACGCCAATCAACAAGGCCTGCTTGAACTTGGAATTGATTTTGAACCTGAGTTGGTTGCCTACCTGTTACCGGAAAAAGTAGCTTCGTTTGACGCCGGAAATATTCGGAGACTATTGACTGAGCTTGCTGATAAGGTCGCGACTACCGACACCGGCCCATTGCGTATCAAAAATATGACCGATGATTACGTGGCCTTGTTCAAACTGGTTGACTATCATCCCGAGAAGAAGGATATCCTCAAGGATATGGAAGATCGACGCCATGGCAGTTCTGTTGACGATGGCGAACCACTTTCTGAAACCGGGGCTATCAAAATAGAAAGTGCCGCACGAATAGATCAGCTTATTGATGAACTGTTCTCGTATGGTGCCTCCGATGCCGAGGCGGAAGCGTTCGGCGATGCTTTTCTGCGTTTGCTCAAAACCGGACAACAACCAAAAGCGGCTGAAGTATTCAACCAGTTAATTGAGTTGATGAGCGCTCCCGAACCGACTTATCGTCAGCAGGCTCTCAATTTGTTGGAGATGGTTACTTATGGTCTGGTCCACACAGCCAATGGTTCGGTGCTGGAGACCGGGGTGGCCGAGGCGTGTCAACGGCTGACTGACAAAACTGAAACGTATGAATATTCAGAGTTTCTATGGTTGTTGTTTGATGTCTGTCGCAAAGCCGGACGGTATGATCAGGCGGCCCGGTTGACCAGGGCGATGGCTGGGCGGCGTAGTGTCAATGGCAATGTTACGGTGTACGATTCGATGGCGGTCAAGAAAGGCTTTGAAAATATCTCACGCCGACAGACTATCGATGTATTGATCAGCACTATGCTGAATACCAGCGGTGACGAAGTGGGGTACATTCGCGAAGTATTGGTGTCGATCGGTTCCGAACAAGTTGCCCATGCGCTTGCTGGAATTATCTCGCATCCCCTCCGACCAGTGCGTCAGCTTACACTCAAGATATTGGCCGATCTCGGTAAGGCGTCACTCAAAGTGTTCTCTCATATCATGTGTGACGACTCAATGTTTGAGCGCGATGAAACAAGACACGAACTTCCCGATCAAAAATGGTATGTCGTTCGCAATTCAATCTTTGTTCTCGGCTCGCTTCATGACGAGCAGGGAGTTGCGCCGCTTAGAAATCGTATCGATGATCGCGATATTCGGGTACGCCGAGAGATTATTACCGCACTGGAAAAGATCGGCGGGGAAGAAGCGGTCGATTGTCTTACTCTTATGGCCGAGGATCCAATTACCGAGGTCCGCGAAACGGCTATTGTGGCGATTGGTCTGATTGGTGAGCCGGAAGCCGCACCGATCTTAATTGATATTGGCCGAAAACATCCGCGTAACTCTATCAAGGCGGTTACTGCTCTCGGTAAACTGGGTGGGGAACAAGCACGTTTATTCCTGGGTCAACTTTTGGAAGAACCAGAGAAATTGGCTGATCTGGCCTCAACCGTAGTGTCCAAAGATGCTCTTAGGTTGGCCGCGGTCAAAGCATTGGGTAAAATTGGCGATCAGGAAGCGATTGGATATGTGAGAAAGTTCAAAGAGAACCAATCGGCGGGCCAGAAGATATTTTTCAAGAATTCCACAGTAAACAAAACAGTGAACGACATCCTGTTACGTCACTAAATTCAACAATCGACACGAGAAGCGCCATCATGGCAGGCGCGATGTCATAGTGACATATATAGCAATGCCGTTGTGGCGGGTAATGCTGTCATAATGGCACAGCACCAGTCCGCCCATTCTCCCGTAATATCATAATAGTAAGCAACACAGCGACTTGCGTGTATTGGCACGCTTGTTGTATATATCTCATGCGTATGAGACATATAAATTAACAAAAAATGGAAACGATAACGATTTGGAGGTAACCAAAATGACTTACTTGACAGTACAACCGAAACGCCAGTGGATTGGCAATGAAATTGACAGGATGTTCGAAGACATGTTTCACTGGCCAGTTGCCAGGCGTGAACGGGACGAGGGTTTTGCTCCCAGGGTAAATATCCACGAGTCGGACGACAATCTTCGACTAACTTTTGAGCTTCCCGGTATGGACAAGAAGGATGTCAAAGTGACCCTGGTCGATGGTGTCCTGACTGTTTCCGGCAAGCGGGAGTTTGTCCAGAAGGCTGATGGCGACCATTATCATCGCCACGAGATCAGTTCCGGAGAGTTCAGCCGATCGTTCACTCTTCCAGACACGGTCAACAACGAAAAGATTTCGGCGGACTATAAGAATGGTTTGCTTGAAGTCACACTGGCCAAGCTTGAAGAGGTGAAGCCGAAAGAGATCGAAGTGCAGGTGTCCTGATAGATATTGTATTGTGCCTCTTATCCTTGAACGCAAAAGGCTGGCCGGTCTCCGGTCAGCCTTTTGTCTGAAAATGAGCCAGTGCAGTTGTTCTGTAGTTTCGATAAGTGTGAGATGATGGAAAAAGATTGTTACAAAATGCTTGGTGATTTGTCGTTCATGCCTATCATGTCCTTATTGGATTTGTGGAAAAAGATTCGTAGGTTGAACCCCTGCGGTTTCAACAGGTTTATGAACTGATGGAAAAAGACTATTACAAAATACTCGGAGTGGCGGAAACCGCTTCCCCCTTCCGTCACCCCCGCGGAGGCGGGGGACCAGTCAGAGTGTAAACTGATGGAAAAAGACTATTACAAAATACTCGGAGTGGCGGAAACCGCTTCCCCCTTCCGTCACCCCCGCGGAGGCGGGGGACCAGTCAGAGTGTAAACTGATGGAAAAAGACTACTACAAAATACTCGGTGTCGATGAAACCGCTTCCAAGGCTGAAATCAAAAAGGTCTTTCGGAAACTGGCCAAGAAATTCCATCCCGACCATAATCCTAACAACAAACGGGCCGAGGAGCGATTCAAGCAGTTATCTGAAGCGTACGGAACGCTCTCCGATGATAAGAAGCGCCAGGAATACGACATGATGCGCAAGTACGGTGCGTTTGCTGGTGGTCAGCAGGGTGGACCAACTGGTGCACAGGGGTTCGCCGGGTTTGATTTGTCTGATCTGATGCGTGGTGGTAACAGTGGCTCTTTCCGGTTTTCGAATGCCGAGAGTATGGGTGGGTTTGAAGACATCTTTGGGTCGCTGTTTGGGGGTGCTCAGGGTCACGGACCTCGGTCATCCAGACGAGGGAGAGCCAGACGACCAACCCCAGTCGGAGCGGATACGGCGACCACGGTCAGTATCACTTTTCGCGAGGCGATTGATGGTACAACAAAGATATTGCGTCTGACTAATGTGAATAACAAAATTCGGGTGCGTATCCCTGCCGGTATTGAAGATGGTGGCAAGATCAGACTGAAGGATCAGGGACAGCCGGGAGTTTACGGCGGTCGAAACGGAGACTTAATAATTACGGTGAGAGTTATGCCGGATCAGAATTTCAAACGTGTTGGTAATGACATCCACAGCTCAGTCGAAATCTCGTTTGTTGAGGCGATCAAGGGTTGTAAGAAGAATGTGAAAACGCTGGCTCGCACGGTATCGTTGACAATCCCTGCAGGCACCCAGCCGGGAACGAAGATGCGCCTCAAGGGTATGGGCTTGGCGGTCGGTAACAAAACCGGTGACCAGTATGTCGAGATCAAGGTGATGATCCCTTCCACGCTCACCGAAAACCAGAAGCGCCTATTGGATGAGTGGGAGTGAGGTTCAGATGACGGAAGAAGATGGCAACAACCGGTAGCCCACAGCTTGCTGTGGGTTCGGTCGCAATGAAACAGAAACCATGTCGGGTTTCTCCGCCCCGACAAAGTCGGGACTGTCGGAACGCCGACCTACGAGTCACCCTTCGACAGGCTCAGGGTGACTTTGGAGAAGTGCTCGGCAGATGTCCACATCTGCCGAGAGAACGCGGCGCATATGGACCTACGCCGCGCATGTTGGAGGTGAACATATATGAACTTGAACAGGTTTACACAAAGATCGATTGATGCTATATCCTATGCGGAACAGATGGCGCAGTCCGAGGCACATCCGCAGGTTACCCCCGAACACCTGCTGGCGGCGTTGCTCAAACAGGAAGAAGGTCTCGTTCCACAGGTGATCAAGAAACTGGGCGCCGATCTGAACAGCCTCACGAACGAAATCGGCGACGCCCTCAAGCTACTGCCGAAACAGCAGGGTGGACAGGTTTATCCGTCGAATGAGCTCTCGCAGATCATGCTCGGCGCCGAGAAAGAACTCAAACAGTTCAAAGATGAATATGTTTCGGTCGAGCATCTGCTCTTGGCTATGCTCAAGGAAAAGTGCAAGGCGTCCGAGGCGCTCAAGGCGGCCGGGATCAAGCGCGACGATTTGCTCAAGGCGTTGCAATCGATTCGGGGCAGTTCGCGGGTAACCGATCAGGATCCGGAATCGAAGTATGGCGCGCTCGAAAAGTACGCCCAGGATCTGACTGCCCGTGCCCGTGAAGGCAAGCTTGATCCGGTGATCGGCCGGGATGACGAAATCCGTCGCATTATCAGGATACTCTCCCGGCGTACCAAAAATAATCCAGTGCTGATTGGTGAGCCGGGTACCGGTAAGACCGCGGTGGTCGAAGGTCTGGCGCAGAAAATCGCGCACGGCGAAGTACCCGAGACGCTCAAAGATCGTATCCTGCTTGCTATTGACCTGGGTGCGCTGATTGCCGGTTCGAAATTTCGCGGTGAGTTCGAGGAACGACTGAAAACTATCCTTAAGGAAGTCGAAGAATCGGATGGCCGGATCATTCTATTTATTGACGAGATGCACACGCTGGTCGGTGCGGGCAAAGTTGATGGCGCTATGGATGCGTCGAACATGCTCAAGCCGGCTCTGGCGCGCGGTGAAATACGATTCATCGGCGCAACGACACTCGACGAATACCGCAAGCATATAGAAAAGGATGCCGCTCTTGAACGGCGGTTTGCCCAGGTCCTTATCGAACCGCCTTCAGTGGAAGATACGGTTTCGATTCTGCGCGGTCTGCGCGAACGGTACGAAGTGTATCACGGTATCAAAATTTCCGACAGTGCTATGATCGCCGCGGCAAAGCTGTCGGACAGGTATATCGCTGATCGGTTTTTGCCGGATAAAGCTATCGACCTGATTGATGAAGCTGCCGCCGAACTGCGTATCTCGATCGACTCGATGCCAGAGGAACTGGATACCGTCGAAAAACGAATCCTCCAGTTGGAAATCGAAAAAGAGGGTGTCAAGCGAGAGAACGACGCCAAGGAGCGACTTAAGCCAATTGAGGGCGAGCTGTCCAACCTGTATGTCCAGCGGGATGATCTCAAGACCCAGTGGCTTAAGGAAAAAGAAACGGTTGATACTATCCGTCAGATCAAGGAAGATATTGAGTCGTTGAAACATCGCATTGACCATGCCGAGCGCTCGGCCAACTATGAAGAAGCGGCTCGATTGAAGTATGGCGAAGTAGCCGACGCTGAGAAGAAACTGGAATTCCTTACGCACTCGTTGGCATCAATACAGGAAAAGCGGCAATTGCTTAAAGAAGTGGTCGATGCTGAAGAGGTTGCCGAAGTGGTGGCCAAGTGGACCGGGATCCCGGTTACTCGGCTGTCGGAATCGGAACAGGATAAGTTGTTGCGTCTTGAGAGCGAACTACATGCCCGAGTGATCGGACAGAATGAGGCCGTAACAGCCGTGTCAAATGCTGTCAGGCAGTCGCGAGCCGGGCTGTCCGACCCGAACCGACCTATTGGCTCATTCATATTCCTCGGCCCGACCGGGGTTGGCAAAACCGAACTTGCGCGCGCCCTGGCTGAATTCCTGTATGCATCAGAGGAGGCGATCATCCGTATTGACATGTCCGAGTACATGGAGAGACATGCCGTGGCCCGCTTGATTGGTGCGCCGCCGGGGTATGTCGGTTACGACGAAGGCGGTCAGTTAACCGAAGCTGTACGTCGTCGCCCGTATGCCGTGGTATTGTTGGATGAGATCGAGAAAGCTCACCCTGATGTGTTCAATATCCTATTGCAGGTAATGGAAGATGGCCGCCTTACCGACAACAAGGGTCGAACGGTGTCGTTTAAGAATACTATTCTCATTATGACCTCCAACATCGCGGCTGAATATATCCAGCAGGAAACGGCCAATATCAATGAGTTCAACCGGGATGTTATCTACGAGAATTTGCGCAAGAACGTACTCGAAACGCTACGCCAGACTCTCAGGCCGGAGTTCCTAAATCGGGTTGATGAGACGATTGTATTTTCAGCACTGACTATGGATGAGATTAAGCAGATCGTCAGACTTCAGTTGACTAATCTCGAACGGCTCCTGCTGGATAAAGAGATCGAACTGGAAGCGACCGAGACGGCGATTTCATACATCGGTGAGACTGCGTTCGATTCGACATTTGGTGCTCGTCCGATCAAGCGTTACATCAACAAGGAATTGACCCAACAGGTGGCGCGGATGCTTCTGGCTGGAGACCTCAGGCCGGGGCAGAAGTTGAAAGTGGATTGCGATAAATCGGGCATGTTAGCGATGTCGGTAAGCTCGATTAAACCTGAGCCAGAGACTTCTTAGCGGGACAATGTCGGGTATTCTCGGT
>JAGGTI010000021.1 GCA_021163775.1 Candidatus Zixiibacteriota bacterium | reverse complement strand
CTTGGTTACGCCTCCATTCCGGCGGCGGTTCTTTCCCATTGCACCATACTAACAACCGGAGGGATGTAAAATGAAACTCGATAGCAAAGTCCCATCCGGCTCGATCTCACAGATGTGGGATCAGCACAAATTTGACATGAAATTGGTCAACCCGTCCAACAAAAGGAAATATACCGCTATTATCGTCGGTACCGGTTTGGCTGGTGCTTCGGCCGCCGCAACGATGGCCGAGTTAGGCTACAATGTTAAAGCGTTCTGTTTCCAGGATTCAGCCCGCCGGGCACACTCTATTTCCGCTCAGGGTGGAATCAACGCCGCCAAAAACTACCAAAATGACGGTGACTCAGTCTGGCGGTTGTTCTACGACACCGTAAAAGGTGGTGATTTCCGCTCACGCGAAGCTAATGTCTATCGTCTGGCACAGGTCTCGGTCAATATAATTGATCAGTGTGTTGCGCAGGGCGTTCCATTTGCCCGCGAATACGGTGGTTTGCTTGACAACCGTTCATTCGGTGGAGCGCAGGTCTCGCGGACGTTCTATGCCCGTGGTCAGACCGGCCAACAATTGTTGCTGGGCGCTTACTCCTCACTTTCACGCCAAATCGGCACCGGCGCAGTGACGATGTACCCCCGTACAGAGATGCTTGATGTCGTCCTGATCGACGGTCATGCCAAGGGGATTGTTGTTCGTGACCTGGTGACCGGAAAGATTTCGTCACACGCCGCTGATGCGGTCGTGCTGGCGACCGGCGGTTACGCCAACGCTTTCTATCTATCAACGATGGGCCTGGCGGCTAACGTCACTGCCGGTTACCGGGCTTATCGCAAGGGTGCGGCCTTCGCCAATCCCTGCTTCACGCAGATTCACCCGACCTGTATCCCGCACACCGGCGAGTACCAGTCGAAACTGACTCTCATGTCGGAATCACTGCGAAACGATGGCCGTATTTGGGTACCGAAAGCACAGGGTGACAAGCGGGCACCGGGTGACATTCCCGAGAATGAGCGCGATTACTACCTTGAGCGCAAATACCCCAGTTTCGGCAACCTGTCACCGCGCGATATCTCTTCGCGTTCAGCCAAAGAAGTTTGTGATGACGGCCGCGGCGTGGGGGCTTCCGGTTACGGTGTCTATCTCGATTTCGAGGACGCGATTAACCGGCTGGGCAAAGATGTAATCAAAGCGCGCTACGGCAACTTGTTTGATATGTATCAGCGGATCAACGATGAAAACCCGTACCAAGTTCCGATGCGTATCTACCCGGCGGCGCACTATGCGATGGGGGGCCTCTGGGTCGACTACCATTTGCAGAGCACAGTACCAGGTATGTTCGTGATCGGCGAAGCTAATTTTTCCGACCACGGTGCCAACCGGTTGGGTGCTTCGGCGCTCATGCAGGGTCTTGCCGACGGTTACTTTGTCATTCCGTTCACGATCGGCAATTACTTTGCCGAAATGGGCGCACAGAATATTTCCACCGATCGACCTGAGTTCAAAGAAGCCGAGAAACAGGTCGAAGAACGGATCAACTCGCTCTTAGCTATCGGCGGCAAGCAGACGCCCGATTCATTCCACCGGCGGCTGGGTAAGATCATGTGGGAACAGTGCGGTATGATCCGATCCGAGGCCAGCCTGAAACAGGCACTGCAGGAAATCCCGGCTCTCCGCGAGGAGTTCTGGAAAGACTGCAAAATTGTCGGCTCGGCGACCGAGATGAACTCCACTCTGGAGACCGCTAACCGGGTGGCTGATTTCTTAGATTTCGCTGAGGTTATGTGCCACGATGCGCTCAATCGTGACGAGTCGTGTGGTGCGCATTTCCGGACCGAACACCAGACCGAGGAAGGCGAAGCGGTGCGTAACGATAAAGATTACGCCTATGTCGCCGCCTGGGAGTTCAAGGGTGACGGTCAGAAACCGGAACTGCACAAAGAACAACTGGAGTTCGAAAACGTCAAACTGGCCACAAGGAGCTATAAATAATGAATCTGACACTCAAAGTCTGGCGGCAGAAAAACGCCTCGGACAAGGGGCGACTAGAGACATACCAAGCCAAGGATATCTCCGAACATATGTCGTTTCTCGAAATGCTTGATGTGGTCAACGAAGAACTGATCACCTCGGGAATCGATCCTATCCATTTCGATCATGATTGCCGTGAGGGAATCTGCGGCGCCTGTTCACTGGTTATTAACGGTATCCCGCATGGTAAAGAAACGGCGACGACAACCTGTCAACTTCACATGCGACATTTCAAAGATGGTGACACGATTTATATCGAACCGTTCAGGGCGAAAGCGTTCCCGGTCATCAAAGATCTGGTGGTTGATCGGACAGCGTTTGACCGGATCATGGTGGCGGGCGGGTTTGTCTCGATCAACACCGGTGGTGCACAGGATGCCAATGCGGTTCCGATCCCGAAATATGACTCCGATAAGGCGATGGACGCCGCATCTTGTATCGGTTGCGGTGCTTGTGTCGCCGCCTGTAAAAACGCTTCGGCCATGCTGTTCGTAGCGGCCAAGGTATCGCAGTTTGCGTTCCTGCCGCAGGGACAGGTCGAACGTGAGAAACGGGTCCGGGCGATGGTAGCTCAGATGGACGAGGAAGGGTTCGGTGGTTGTACTAATCAGTATGAGTGCGAGGCAGTCTGCCCGAAAGAGATAAAGGTCTCGATGATTGCCAAGATGAACCGCGAGTTCTTCCGCGCCGCAACCAAATCTAAGTGACCAGGCCTTGCCTGGTCATGCCCGTCTCCTTCGTCATTCCCGTGCAGACGGGAATCCAAGAGTTGTAGTTCCGTCTTTGATTGACGATGAATATCTACGTGGCGTATCTTCCGGTGCGCCACGTTAACATGTGCCGTTGGGTGACCCTGCCCGACGGCTTTCCACTCCCCCATCTGACATAACTGCACGTAGAGTAACATACTGAAACCCTCCCCACACAACGTTTTCCGCTAACATACAATAAACGGAGCTATCAAAGGGCCACAAAATGTGAGGTGTCCTAACATTATTCCATGCAACTTTGTGAATTTATTATCATAATAGCTAATAATACCCCTTGACAAGCCGACTACTTCTAATAACTTCGCCTATGTTGTGAAGTTGCATAAGTGTGAAACTAACAGATAATGAAAATCGTAAATACAGAAATATTCCAAATCCATTCCGAAGTCTGCAAGACCCTGGCAAACCCCACCAGACTGATGATCTTGGCTCTTTTGGCTAAAAAGGAGATGAGCGTTGGAGAAATAGTCGATGTAATCGGAGTTCATCTGGCCAATATAAGCCAGCATCTTGGCACTCTTCGATCAAAAAATATCGTCAAGGCCCGAAGAGAAGGGCATCTCGTATTTTATAGCCTGGTTGATCGACGGCTCATCGAAGCATGCAATTTAATCAGATTGGCTATATTGGAAGACATGAAAAAACGGGGAAAACTCGCGGAGGATTTTGATGCGTCAAATATAGTAATAGATGAATAATAGATATTTTTTTGGCTTATAGTTGCGAAATATCGAAACTAAGAAACAACGACATTATTAGGTATTAGAATGGATAAAGATAGAAGAAAGTTTTTGAAACTGTCAACCGTGGCAACTGCTTCATTGATACCATCGGTTACAAGTGCCTCGACAGAACATTGTGAAGATGATTTTGACAATGCTTTTGGAGTACTGGTTGACACAACCGTATGTGTCGGTTGCCGGAATTGTGAATTAGCCTGTAATCAGCAAAATGAACTACCGGAGCAACCCGAAGAGCATTTTTCAGACAAATCAGTATTTAACTCGATGCGTAAACCTTCGGTAGAAGCATATACCGTAGTCAATCGCTCTATCGATTCACAGCCTTCGGAGCTTGGATCATTTAGTAAAATACAATGTATGCATTGCAATCATCCTGCTTGTGTATCGGCCTGTATTGTTGGGGCCTTGACAAAATGCACACATGGTGTTGTCAGCTGGGACGCTTGGAAATGTATTGGCTGTCGTTATTGTATGATTGCTTGCCCATTTCAGATACCGGCATATGAATTCAAGGAACCACTTAAACCTCGAGTTATGAAATGTACTTTCTGTTATGATAGAATTCATGATAATAAGAAGCCCGCGTGCGTCGAATCTTGTCCGGTTGAAGCCCTGACCTTTGGTAAACGTAGAGATCTCATAAAACTCGCACACTCAAGAATTGAGACCAGCCCCGACAAATATTACGATCATGTTTATGGAGAAAAGGAAATTGGCGGTACAAGTTGGATGTATTTGGCAAGTAAGGAATTTATTAATTATGACCTGCCAAAGTTAGGGGAAGAACAAATTCCTCAAATGACAGAGATAATTCAACATGGCATATTCAAGTCATTTCTTCCGCCTCTTGCTCTTTATGGGTTCCTTGGATTAGTTATGCATTCAATTCGACAGAACAAGAAAAAGGAGACCGAAAACGATGAGCAATCATGAGGTCCCAACTCCGATAAATGCCAAATTCTTCTCAAAAGGCGCTATTATCCTCTCATTCCTTACATTGATAGGTGCCCTGGGATATATTTACAGATTAATTTACGGGCTTGATACAACAACCAATCTTAGTAACCAATACCCCTGGGGGATTTGGATCGCTATTGATGTAGCGACCGGGGTTGCTTTAGCCGCTGGCGGGTTTACAACGGCGGCACTGGCGGACATATTTCACCGCAATAAATACCATTCGCTAACACGTCCGGCCTTATTGACCGCTATGTTGGGATACACTTTTGTTGTTGTGGGATTACTTGCCGATTTGGGAAAATACTATAATGTATGGCACCCAATGCTTCCAAGTATGTGGCAAGGGAATTCGGTCTTATTCGAAGTCGGTATTTGTGTCATGATTTATCTAACAATCCTTTATGTTGAGTTTTTCCCTATCGTCATTGAAAGATTCATGGGACACGTTAATCTACCAGGGCTATTATCAAAATATAATAGCTTGATTGAAAGTTTCCTAAAGATATCCAATCGAACATTATATCGAGTATTGTCGTTATTTATCATTGCCGGCGTTGTATTGTCCTGTTTACATCAATCCTCACTGGGGACACTAATGGTAATAGCTCCTTACAAGATGCATCCTCTTTGGTACACTCCCATATTGCCACTCTTATTCCTTTTGTCTGCATTATCAGTTGGGTTTCCAATGGTGATATTTGAATCAATCCTTTCATCTTGGTCTTTTAAGATAAAACCAGAAATAAAAACGCTGGCATCAATCGCCAAGTATACACCAATTCTGTTGTTTTGTTATCTGTCAATAAAGGTTGCGGATCTCGCTATTAGAAATGCCTTTGGTTATATCGGAGAAACGAGTATCGAGTCATTTTGTTTTATTCTTGAAATGGTTATTGGGGTTATAATTCCGATGGTTATACTATTCCAGAGAGATAAGCGACATTCCATAAAATACCTGTTTCTGTCCGCATTGTGCATAATATTTGGTATTCTGTTAAACAGGATAAATGTTTTCCTGGTAGCATATACACCACCATATTCAACAGGTTATTACTTTCCGTCTTTCGTTGAAATTGCTGTTACCGCAGGGTTAATTTCCGGCTTGATCCTGGTTTACCGTTTTATGGTTATTCATCTCCCCGTGATTTCAATTCAACGCGTCAAGTATAATGCTGTAACAGATACACCTAAGTCCGAATCTACCGTAAAGGCTTAAATGATGAGACGATTTATTAGACATTCTTTATATATTCTCATTGTATCTCTTTTGGTGCCCATGTCTGTTGGATTTGCTAATCCACCAATTCACAATTCCGATTTAACTTGCAATGTTTGTCATAATTGCGACAATCCGACCAAAGAATCACCATGTACTCGCATGTGTCCCACAAGAGAGAATATGCATATTACATCAGAACATTTGTTATCTGAAGCACCAGACACAATTATGTTGAACTATATTGAGAAGGAATCCGCATCGGTTCGATTTGACCATAAATCTCATGCCAGCATGTCACAAATGAATATGTCCTGTAAGACCTGTCATCATTATAGTCCTAAAGATCGTATTCCCCCCTGTCACGAATGCCATGCCAGAGAAAGCGATCCAATTAATCTCAAAAAACCGTCGTTAAAAGGTGCATTTCATCGTCAATGTCTGGGATGTCATAGAGAATGGAGTCACGATACAAAATGTGTTGTTTGCCATATCTCTTGTGATGACAATCTATCCTTAGATAATACTGACGTGAGCGATATCGTTGGAATATCGCACCCTGTTATTCATGTGCCAACCTCAAAGATATACCATACTCCATACGAACCGGGACCAATCGTTACTTTTTACCACGATGAACACGTTGATCTCTTTGGATTTCAATGCGTTGATTGTCACGTAGAAGAAAACTGTGGCTATTGCCATGACCTGACTCATCCAAAAAACTTGGTCAAAACCGAAGAAGAAAAACATGAAATGTGTGTCCAATGTCACCAAATAAATAACTGTGGCCATTGCCACGACACCAAGCGTAAACCAGCGTTTAGCCATGCTTCCACCGGCTGGCCTCTTAACCAGTATCATGACAAGCTGGATTGCCGGGCCTGTCACCCTACCAGGAAGAAGATAGGCAGACTGGACAGACATTGCAATTCCTGCCATGGCGGATGGAACCAACAGAATTTCAGGCACGCCATCACAGGACTTATACTTGATGAAAACCACATTGAGTGGGAATGCACTGATTGTCATCCGGACAACCAGTACAACAAGCAGGATTGCTCCGGTTGTCATGACGATGATATTACTCCAGAAAATCACATACCTGGCAAGCATGTAGTACAACATTAGAAGTGCCAAGCAAACATTGGTTTCAACATTGATGGCTCGGCGGGTAGCCGAGCTATCGAATAGGATCGCAAGCAAATTTGATCCTGTGTCCACTGAGATCCAAGCTTTCGCCCTGAAAAAAGTGCTTTCCTAAAGCCCCCAACAGTTCATATAATGTAACTAATAACTGCCCCCGTAGCTCACTCGGATAGAGCATCTGCCTTCTAAGCAGAGGGTAGCTGGTTCGAATCCAGCCGGGGGTATTTAATCAATTAGTTTGTAATGTCGAAACAGCCCGAAGCGGTCTGGATTCGACCTACTGTCTATCTTCACTTCCGGCGCTTTTGGGGTTTGCTACGCGGGCGCTTTGACTTTCGGGCTGATCTGCGTGGATCCGCTGTCGGCCTGCCTGGCGTCACTTTCGGCCTGGTTGTTTTAGTGCGCTTCGTTGGTTTGGTTTGCTTGGTATCCTTAATAATCTCCCCGCCCTTGCGGGTGACGATCTCTTTCTGCTCCACTTTTCGAGCGGTGTCTTTCTCGACAAACAGACGATTGCCCGTAAACGGATCAACCCCGGTGTAGTACATCAGCGCCGAGTAAGTCGATGGCAAAGGTGTGAATATCTGAACCTGCTCCGGGTTGAGCTTCAGCTTCTTGTGCGTAAACGCTTTCAACGAACGCATATCATCGGCAGTGCAACCAGGATGCGCGGCTATCAGATAATAAGTCAGGAATTGTTTCTTGTTTGCTTTTTTGGAGAGATCCCGAAACAAATTGGTGAATTTCTCAAGCGACCCTGACGACGGCTTGCCCATAATCTTGAGGACTCGATTTTCAGTGTGCTCCGGCGCGATCTTCATCTGGCCCGACACATGGTGACCGACCAGCTCACCCATGTAAGCACGTCCGTGAATGCGGTCATCCAGAACCATGTCGTAGCGAACCCCGGAGGCCACAAACACTTTTTTGACACCCGGTATTTTGCGCAATCGGGTGAGTAATCCGGTTTGGGCGCTGTGGTCGATTTTCAGTTGCGGACATCGTCGCGGGGTAAGGCAACGCCGGTGCAAACAAGCACCTTTGCTCAGTTTCCGGTCGCATTCAAAGCCATACATGTTGGCGGTTGGCCCGCCGACGTCCTGGATATATCCTTTGAACTCCGGATGTTTAGTCATCCGTTCGGCCTCAGCTCGAATCGACCCCTCGCTCCGCCATTGCACTGTGCGCCCCTGATGGACGGTGATGGAACAGAAATTACATTCGCCATAGCAACCACGATGAGTTGAGAGAGAAAACTGGATTGTCTCAAGCGCCTTGACTCGCCCTTGCCGAGCGTAGAACGGGTGCACCTCACCAGTGAACCCCAGTTCGTGAATATTGTCAAGTTCCCGACTGGTGAGTAACTCGGCTGGTCGGTTCTGAATCAGGTAACGAGTATCCTGTCTCTGACACAAACCTGACGATGAAATCGGGTCGTTGTTGTCATAAAATGTCTTGAACATTTTCGCGAACAGATTTTTGTCCTTTACAACGTCATCATACGACGGCAACTCAATATATCCCTCAGGCGGTGCGGACCCGACATAGCAGACGCCACGCACCGAAGTCGGTTTCGTTGCACCACGCTTGAGCGTCTGGGCGATCTCAACTATCGCCTTCTCCCCCATCCCGTACACCAGGTAATCAGCCTTGGCGTCGAACAAAATCGATTTGCGCAGACCGTCCGACCAGTAATCGTAATGGGCCACCCGCCGAAGGCTGGCTTCGATTCCGCCTACAACGATCGGCACTGTCTGCTTGAAATAGCGACGGATCAAATTGCTGTAGACGATCACCGCGCGATCAGGGCGACGGTTGTTCTTGCCACCGGGGGTGAAATCATCGGAACGCCGTTTGCGTTTGGTCGCGGTGTAATTGGCCACCATCGAATCGACCGAACCGCCGCTCACCCCCCAGAAGAGGCGCGGCCCGCCCAGACGTATGATATCGTTCTTTGAGTTAACATCCGGTTGCGCGATGATTCCCACTTTGAACCCGGCCTTAGTCAGAACACGCCCAATCATGGCGACCCCGATAAACGGACTGTCGATGTACGTATCGCCGGTAACCAGCACAATATCCGGTCGGTCCCAACCGAGCGATTTCATCTCTCGTTTGGTAGTCGGAAGAAATGTTGTCGATTTGCTCAAACGCACTCCTATTGGGTCGCTACCGCCAGACAGGGCAGTTGACTATCCCGGGGTCTAATTTAGCGTCAAGATAATTAGTGATCGAAACGGATGCAAGCGCAGGGCAGACACAACAATGTCGGGACCGCAAGGGGTACCGACCTACGGGACTGCCGCGATCAGGACACGCGTAGCGTGGCGATCTCAACCACATATAAAACCTGTTTGCTCATCGTACGCTCCTGTTGTATCATACTCCTGCAAATAGGATACTGGCCACCCACCTTGTACATGCGGGCTGTTCTCGTCAGGGAACGCCAAGGAGATCAAGAATATGACCAACATATACAAGCTGAAGATCAAGTTGCTCCATATTGAGCCGGCTATATGGCGCAGATTCGCTGTTTCGGGTGATATCAAACTGGATGCCCTCCATGAGGTAATACAAGTTGTCATGGGCTGGCTGGGGGGGCATCTACACGAGTTCCAAATTGGCAACCAACTCTATGAGCGTCCAGAGTTGGATAGCGATTTCGAAGATTCGGAAGCTGCGAACGAACGAGAGGTCAAACTATCTGATGTCGTCAAAAAGACCGGTACCAGCTTCGCATACGCGTATGATTTCGGCGATGACTGGCAACATGAGTTGCTGGTAGAATCCATTTCCTCACCTGAGAAAGGCGTAAAATACCCTGTTTGTCTTGAAGGTGAACGGTCGTGCCCCCCGGAAGATTGCGGGGGACCGTGGGGATATATTGATTTCCTTGAAGCTATTTTGAATCCACACCACGAAGAACACGCCAACATGCTTGAATGGATCGGCGACAGTTTTGACCCCGAGAAGTTCGATTCAGGCCTGATTAATGAAGAATTGCAGGATTTGGTCAAACACGGGATACGCCGATGGGACAGCGATTTGCCCTCATGAACGTCGAAAGTCCTTGTATCCTGCGGCACTATAATAGCATCTTGTTATGCAGGCGGTGACCCCGTATCCAAGTACCGAGCATAGGGTTTAGTTCGGGGTGTCAGGATTCCCAAGGGAACAATCCAGTTTTCTGGAGCACCGACCCATTTAGGGCGCCGCCTGCCTTATTGTGGTAAAATGTAAAGTGGTGGAATTCAGCGTGTCGAAAGCGCAGGGGTTTCGGCCTACGAGGCTTATGCTGAATCGTTCTTTACGATGTACCCTTTTGATTGTCCCGCCGTAACAGGGCTCGAAGCTCATTTTCAACATCTCGTGGATTCCCGAGCCATCTCAAATATCTTTTGTCTCGCTGAATCGCTAGGTCTCTTTGTATCTGGGCTACATCGTCGTCCGAACCAACGATAAGAGGCAGAACCTGAGTCGTTCCTGATTCGATTTCTTGACTCAAGGCCGCGTGTAGCTCCTTGGTTGCCCAGCGCTTACTCAATAGAGTGAGTGATAGAATGACAACCACGAACCGAGAACGTTTAAGTCCCAGATTGATTTTTTCAACGATACTGTCACCCCAGAGTATTTCACCTTCATCATACCAACACTTAATCCCAACGGAAGCAAGTTGCCGATATAGCGGTTCTGCGACTTCAACTTTATCTTCGCTTGCATGGCAGATAAACACGTCCCAAGATTCAGGAGCAACTTGCCGAAGTTCGACCGCAATAAATCGAATATAGGTACCAATCTCGGTGAGGACCTCTGCGATATCGCTGAAGGCGCTCCTGTCTTCTGGTCTAGCAGAGATTGACCTGAACCGCTCGTATTCCTGTAGCGGGAGGGTCGCGAACAGGACATGGAATTCGTCGGCGAAGTCATTAGTCCCTCCGCATACACGAAAGCTGGTGTTTTCAAGATACTCCGCGGCCAACACCTTACCGCGCGCGCGGAGCATTTGTCTCGCGTTTAGCATGAGCGATTCATGTTGTTGTTGGTCCAGTGCGTCGTCGCAGATTTCAAACCCACGCGAGCCGGTTCCATGATACAAACTTATCAATGCTCTGCTCCAATGAATAACATCCGCAGTCTCTATAAAGAATAGCCAAGTTGACGAAGAAAATCAAGCAATACGAATGGAACATGCAAGAGACAGGCAGATTAGCAAGCGTAGGGCAGGAGCCTTGTGCTCCTGCCACCCCCTCCCGGCGCAATATCACATTCCGCCCTTTCAGTATCACATTCTGAAGGCGCACTCTTGACAGGGAACCATATATACGTTCAAATTGAAGGCAACATGTCGAAACCACAGGGGTTTCGACCTACTTCAAATACGACAGGTAGAGCGCTCGGTCGAAAAGATGGGGTATTAGCGGATGTAAATAGAAGGAGAAAATGATGAGTGGAAAGAGAACAAACTTCAACAAGAGCGGAATTAAGAACCTTCCCAATGACAAGCCCGTTTTATATCGGATTCAAACCGAGTCGGGCAAACTCAACTACGCGGGCGTAGCTCAACGCGGACGAGTACAAGACCGACTGAGTGAACACCTTGGCGAAATCCCGGGCGCATCAGTTCAGATTGAACGATTCAGCACCATTCAAGACGCAAGAGAAAAAGAGGCCAGAGTAATCAAGAGAAATCAGCCTAAGTACAATAAGCAAGGCAAGTAGCCACAGTCTTATGATGCAGAAGCTGTGGGCGGCAGACGCCCTTCGTCTGCCCCTTGTTTGTTGTTGATGCAAGAGACGGGCAGATTGGGAGATTTGCCGCCAACTTAGTCGACCAGCCACCGAGCGAACAATGGGACTTAGGAAACAAAACTACAAGAAGGCTATTACCAGAGCACAAACTGTGGCTTAGATTTTAATTCCACCTGTCAGGATTGTTTGAAGACGTACTGGCCCTGACAGCCCAGGCTTGACAGTAACAGCAATAGGTCGCATCTGTGCGTCGTCAAACTTCCTCAAGCAAATGTTCAACCGCACGTTGAAGTTCCTCTTCTTTGGCTGGCTGTACCGGTTCTCGATACTGAGTATTGACAGGTACGGCTTGGGGGGTGTAAATAGCCAAATCACCATTGGCCAGTCGCATATAGCTTTCTGCGACAGCGTCCCATTGGTATGACGAAGCTACGCGATTCAACATTGCATTAGCCGAGATATTGGAAGTAGCGACTGAAAGAAATGATTCCTCGATATTTGCTCTGTCGAAGTACATGCCCGTTGATCCGAGAACTTCGTGGCTGAAGTCGCAGTCAAGCGCCAATATTCTTGGGCAACAAGCCATGGCTTCGAGTAGTGCCGGATTGGTACCGCCCACAGAATTGCCGTGAACATAACAGAAGCAGTTCTTGCGAAGAGTGTAGAGAGTATCCTTATCATAACAGGCGTTACGTATCTGGACCCCAAAACTGCCGTCATAAGCAATTAATCGCCGGGCATACTCAGTTGCGTCCTTGTATCCGACAGAGACCATCTTGAATCCCTGCCTACCGAGCCTGGAGCCAACAAAAGCCTTCACGATTTCAAGAGGCAGGTTGTCTGGTTCAATACGTGTAACTTGCAGAAAATAACGACCTTCATCCAGATCAAGTGATTTCAGGATTTCCTGTTGGCGTGTGTGGGAAACTGCTGTTAGAGCAGGAAAACCATAAGGTATAAAGCTTGTCCTTTTGAGAAACCGTCGTCGGTAGAAATCCTGAAGAGCACGTGAATCAGAGACGACTGATCCACACGCCAGACAGATTATCATCGATGAAAGATAGTAGTATGCCTTGAACGGCCACGACCACTTGGCCCTTCGCCATTCCAAGCCGTCAGTATTGACCGTCATTGGTATCCGCGCCAGCCTGGTCATCAAAATTCCCGGGAGATTGGCATTGTTAAACCAGTATACGTGTGAGTAGCGCTTTCTGTTTCTCCAGAGGTAATATCCTGTTTGAATCGACGAGATGAACGTATCCAACTTGCTGGAAGAGCTACCCGCTACATACACCAGGTTTCTTCCCTGGTGCGTCGAGGCATCACTCTCACCTGTTGAGTGACGGCAAAACACGTCGCATGAATAACCCGCATCAACGAATCGGCGCGATATTTCATCAACGGCTGTTTCAAACCCACCATAGCCTGCTGGCAGACCACGGGTGCCGCAAAATGCGACTCCTTGAACGAACCGATTGTGTGTACGATTTGGCACAGAACTTATAGAGTTATTCTCATCCCCCCTGGTGATCAGCATTGGGAGTGCTCCTTGTATTTATCATGGGTGAAGCCTTGGCGAACAGATTTATCGACTCCTTAGAGCAGTTCTTGCTATTTAGGTCCGCGAGGCTGTTGTTTGACATTCTGACTTCCACGATATAGTCTATGGCGTTCTCATCATGGTAAGCTACTCACACCACGTGCCAACAAAACCAATACGGGCACTAACGCCGCAACCCATTGATATACCTTATGATAGCGCGACTCGCATTGGCGACAATGCCTCATTCCCATAGAAAACTCGGAATAATCTTCCTATTTCGAGGAAAGAACTGGTGTTCTCCCAATAAACTGGACCGATCGGAGCTTAAGAGTTCCACTGTAAGTGGTTCTTAGTTAGAAAGAGGACGCACAGAAGCAATTCGCAGAGTATCAGGAAACGAAACTACAAGGGCTATTGCCAGAGCACAAACTGTGGCTTAGATCTCAACATCCAGATGTCCGAATTGTCTGACGACGTACAGTAAAAAACCGCCTAATGGGATTTACCCTCGACTTTGTTATGTTGTTCCAAGGTAAGAGTTGATTTTTGACGGATGGTTTGGACTGCGAAGCAAAGCAATTTCAGCCCCTCCCCTATTATCCCTGCGTCTGGGCATCCGCTGATATTTTCTGGCGGTCCCCTCTGTTGGAATATACCGTATTCAGAAAATGTACATCATGATTAGGCATATCCTGTGTGATCTGGTTGATCAGGCGTTCGCCTCATAATAGACGTATTTACCAACACTCGGAATCATTTGCTCTGATTTCGGGAAATACTTTCTCTTGGTCAGCTTTGCGTAGTCAAACCACAGTATTTATAGCATCGCAACACAATAGATAAGCTATAGGCACACAGGTGGATAGCTGAATTGAACCTAACTCGATCATATCTGGCACACAATATGACATCTTCCAATTTATGAAATAGTAATTAATGAGATGGTCTATCAGAAAGAGACCACGGCCTATGAAAAATTGGCAAGAAACTTGGGTGAACAGATGCTTTCAGGAAAATCAATTTTAGTGACCGGTGGAACCGGTTCTTTTGGAAAAAAGTTTATCAAGACTGTGCTAGAGCGCTATCCTGATGTTCGTCGGCTGGTAGTATATTCGCGGGATGAATTAAAGCAATTCGAGATGAGTCAGACAATCTCCGAAGCTCAATATCCGATGATGCGGTATTTTATCGGTGATGTTCGGGACAAGGAAAGATTGAGTCGAGCCTGCGAAGGGGTTGATATTATCATCCACGCCGCCGCACTTAAGCAAGTGCCCGCCGCGGAGTATAATCCGTTTGAAGCGATCAAAACCAACGTCTTCGGAGCGCAAAATGTTATTGATGCGGCTATGGACAGAAACGTTAAGCAAGTAATCGCTTTATCAACCGATAAAGCCGCCGCTCCGATCAACTTGTACGGTGCTACCAAACTGTGCTCCGATAAGCTTTTTGTTTCAGCTAATAATTTCAAGGGTAGTCGGGACCTGAAGTTCTCAGTTGTTCGTTATGGCAATGTGATGGGTTCGCGTGGAAGTGTGATACCGTTCTTTATGAAAAAACGGGCCGATGGTGTTCTTCCGATCACCGATCCAGACATGACCAGATTCAATATCACGCTTGAGCAGGGTGTTGAAATGGTTATTCAGGCTTTGGCCAATATGTGGGGTGGAGAGATATTTATTCCCAAAATTCCAAGCTATAGAATTACGGATATTGCTGAGGCAATCGGTCCTGAATGTGAACAGAAAATAATCGGAATCAGACCTGGCGAAAAAGTTCACGAAGAGATGATTACAGCGACTGATTCTTTCAACTCTCTTGAGTTTGATACTCATTTTGTGATTATGCCTTCAATATCTCTCTGGGATATTAAAGAGTATCAGATCGCGAACAGGTGTCGTCGATGTAAACCAGGTTATGCCTATAACAGTGGGACCAACGACGAATGGCTCTCAGTTAATGATTTACGCAGGCTAATTCGGGATCACTGTGATTCTTCTTTTGATGTCGAACCGGACAAAAACAAAATGCCGGTTAACAACCGAGTTTCACTTAACACAATACGATTCGATTTGGATCAAATTCTGAAAGAAGCATAAAAAGAAAATCTATATTATGCCAATGATTGTTAAGAAAAAAGAGAGCTTTCTTCCATACGGACGGCAACATATCAATGATGATGATATTGCCGCAGTTAGTGAGGTCTTGCGTTCAGACTGGCTCACCTGTGGCCCAGCCGGGCCAGCGTTTGAAGGTTCACTTTGTCAGACAGTCGAATCGGACAACGCTATCGCCTGTTCCAGTGGAACTGCAGCGTTGCATCTGGCCATGTTGGCTCTTGGCATTGGACCGGGGGATGTGGTTATTACAAGCCCAATCAGTTTCCTGGCCTCCGCCAACTGTGCTCGCTATGTTGGTGCTGAAGTCTGGTTTGCTGATATTGATCCTGAAACGGGACTGATCTCAGTCGAGTCCCTGGCTAAACTGCTTGGCAGGGATAGCCATTCACGTGTAAAGGCTGTTATTCCAGTCCATTTGGCTGGTCAACCGGCTGATATGCAAGCTATTTATAAGTTAGCGGAAAATCACGGAATAAAAATAGTAGAGGATGCTTGTCATGCCCTGGGTGGAAGTTATTCAGCGGATGGCAAGACTGTTCCGGTTGGATCGTGTGAACATTCGGATCTGACAGTATTCTCGTTCCATCCGGTTAAGCATGTCGCAATGGGTGAAGGGGGAGCTGTTACCACTAATGATTCTGATGTTGCTGATCGTCTGAGACGGTTCAGGAATCATGGGATAGAGCGGGAGAGGTTTGTTGATTCTGATTTAGCATACAATTCCACGGGAAAACCTAACCCATGGTATTACGAAATGTCTGATCTTGGATACAACTATCGCTTGTCTGATATACAGTCAACTCTGGGTCAGAGTCAGTTGCATCGATTGAAACAGTCCGTGACCCGTCGCCGTGAAATTGCTGGATTATACACGGAATTGATTTCAGAACAGTTTAATCAATCCAATCTAAGACCACTGCTTACTCGCGAATACAATAACAATGCCTATCATTTGTATATTACATTGATAGATTTTGAGTTTTACGGTAAATCCCGTTATGAAGTAATGACAGAGCTTAAGAAACACGGTGTCGGTACCCAGGTGCACTATATACCTATTTTTCTCCAGCCGTACTATCGTGACCAGTCTTTGGAAGCCCTTACTGATTGTCCTTACAGTTTAAAATACTATGAATCGGCTCTAAGCCTTCCGATGTATCCCGAACTCACCGATGACGATTGCAAACGAGTGATAGGCCGACTATCCCAGGTGTTGGATAGGTAAACGGCATATTAGGAATATTAAAGAGAAGGGTTGATAGATGATTCTTGGAATTCTACAAGCACGTATGTCTTCGAGCAGACTTCCGGGCAAAGTACTCAAAACTATAATGAATCGACCAATGTTGGAACTGCAATTGGAACGACTGTCACGTGTAAAAAGGATGGATAAGCTGATTGTAGCTACCAGCGATCAACCGGATGATGCCCCTATAGCCGAATTGTGTGAACGTCTTGGTGTTGATTGCTTTCGCGGAAGCCTCCACGACGTACTTGAACGGTATTATCAGGCCGCCCTTGAGTACCAGCCAGACTATATCGTCCGACTGACAGGAGATTGTCCTGTCACCGATCCTGATGTGATCGATCATGTTATCGACAGTTGTGTTAGTGGACAGTACGACTATGTCTCGAATACCATTATTCCTACTTATCCTCATGGCTTGGATGTTGAAGTGTTTCCCTTTGCATCATTAGAGAAAGCTCAAAAAGTTGCTCAGTTGCCGTATCAGCGGGAGCATGTCACACCCTACCTTTACCAGAATCCTGAGATATTTAATGTTGCTAATGTAACCAATAGCACAAATCTTTCTGTGTGGAGATGGACGGTGGATGAACCGGAAGATTTTGAGTTGATATCTGCGATATATGAAGCTTTATACCCGAATGATCCGGAGTTCGGAACTATGGATATTGTAAAATTTCTAAAAGACCATCCTGAAATTGCAGTAATAAACTCAAAACATCAGCGAGTTGGCGAGTTGACAAAACTGCAACTTGGAGAATATGTCCAATTGTAGGCAGTGCAAACTACTGTTAACAACAAATCTAATAATCTGTTAGTTTGGCCTAAGATGAACGTTGTCATTCGAGCTGACGCATCGGTAACGATTGGAACCGGCCATGTGATGCGTTGTCTGACCCTGGCTAACCAACTTCGCCAAAAAGGGGCTAAAGTTACTTTCCTTTGTCGGGAACTGAAGGGTAACCTGTGCGATTATATCAGCGGGCAAGGGTTCAGGATCTATCAACTGCCATACAAGAGTAGTGACTCTAATGATATTGGTGATGGGCTGTACGAACAGTGGCTTGCGGTTACAATGAGTCTTGAGATACAACAGGTCGAGAAAATCCTTTCGGAGCAGATCGGAAGGTTAGACTGGCTCATTGTGGATCATTATGCGCTTGACGCTCAATGGGAAACCCAAATGAGGAAGTACGTTGAGCGATTGATGGTAATTGACGATCTGGCCAACCGACCCCACGAATGTGATATTCTGCTTGATCAAAATCTCTATGAAAACCTTGATGAAAGATATGATGGGCTAGTTCCTTCAGATTGTCGAACTATGCTGGGACCCCGATTTGCCATTTTACGACCAGAGTTCGTTCAGCATCGCCGGGAGCTTCCCGAGCATTCGGGCGAAATAAGGCGAGTTCTTCTGTTTTTTGGGGGGATCGACGTGACCAATGAAACTTCTATAGCGTTGGATGCTGTCAAACTGCTGGAGCGTGACGACCTAACATTCGAGGTTGTGATCGGAGGCTCGAACCAACATGCGGATGAAATAGAGCGCCGTTGTGCCGACATGAAGAATGCCCACTTTCATTGTCAGATTGATGATATGGCAGCCTTGATGGCCTCATGCGATCTGGCGATAGGTGGGGGCGGGACGACGACCTGGGAACGATGCTGTCTCGGTCTGCCATGTCTGACAATCGCGGTAGCCGAAAATCAGGTTGAAGTTGCGCGGTTGGCATCCAAAGCCGGTTTTAGCCGATTTCTCGGAAAAGCGCCCGAAGTAGTGGCTGAGAACATAAGCGAAACGCTCAAACAGGTAATGTCTGACCCTGCATTGGTGAGACGTATGAGTCAGGCCGGATTAAAAGTAGTAAGCGGCGATGGAATTGAAATAGTAGTGGCGTTGCTGTTAGAACTGATTGTACAGTCAACCGAGCAAATAAAATGATTCTGGTAGCGTTGATAAGAAAACGACGACAGAAGTTTGCCTAATTAGGAGAGTAGGAGATATAATGGAGATACTATTTCGACAGGTTACTCAAAAAGACCTGAAGGTCATCCTAAAATGGCGTACTATGCCTGAGGTTTCTAGTTATATGTATACCGATTTCAAGCCATCAATGGATCGACAGCGGAAGTGGTTGCATGCGATCAGCAACGATGAATCCCGGAGAGATTGGATCATATGTGTTGATGGCGAGGATGTTGGACTGGTTTCTTTAGTTAGCATAAACGAAGTCAACAAGCGGTGCGAGTGGGCTTATTATCTTGGTTCTCCGAACGTTCGTGGCAAAGGTATTGGACGAAACGTGGAGTTAAATATACTTGAGTATGTTTTTGACACACTTAAGTTGAACAAGCTCTGTTGCGAGGTCTTTGTGTCCAACGAAAAGGTTATCGCTATCCATGAGAAATTCGGATCTAGGACAGAAGGTAAACGGCGCGAACATATCTTCAAGAATGGTGAGTTTCATGATATTGTCGAGATGGGTATTCTTAAGAACGATTGGGAGCGAGAGATCAAAGGGAAACTAGAATTTGTGCGAGCCCAATTTGAGTAAAGCAGGAGGAACACGTGGCAAGTCTTACGTTTAATCAAATATCAGTGGGCGATTCGGCACAGACAGCGCGTACCATCTCAGAAAGTGATGTCTACCTGTTTGCCGGCATCACCGGCGACATGAACCCAGCCCACATCAACGCCGAGTATGCGGGCAGAACTGCATTTAAGAAACGCATAGCGCACGGCATCCTTGTCTGTGGCCTGATATCGAAAGTGCTGGGTGAGCAATTACCGGGGAATGGGACAATCTATGTGTCTCAGTCGGTTCGATTCAAAGCGCCGGTGTATTTTGGTGATACAATTACCGCGAAAGTGGAGGTTACCGAGAAGCTTGAAGACAAGAAACTTGTACGGCTTAAGACAACCTGTGTGAATCAGGAGGGGACAATAATAATTGACGGTGAGGCGATGGTTTCTCCACCACGACTACCAAAGACCTGAAATGAGAATAGGCGCTCTATGACGAGTGAATCGATTAGAATCGGCGATCGGATGGTGGGGGTATCACATCGACCGTTCATATTGGCCGAGATGTCAGGCAATCACAATCAATCCCTTGACCGAGCGTTGGCTATTGTTGAAGCGGCCGCCAAAGCTGGGGCGCATGGTCTGAAACTACAAACTTACACTGCCGACACGATGACTCTCAATCTCAACGAAAGAGAGTTTCGTATCGATGATGAGAATTCTCTCTGGAATGGCTACTCACTTTACGAGCTTTACGAACAGGCCCACACACCCTGGGATTGGCATAAACCAATTTTCAAGCGCTGTCGTGAACTGGGTATTATCGGCTTCAGCACACCTTTCGACGCCACTGCGGTCGATTTTCTGCAGAGTCTGGATGTCCCTGCCTACAAGATCGCTTCATTTGAAAACGCCGACCTTCCCCTGATACGGAAAGTGGCGGCCACAGGTAAACCAATGATCATATCCACCGGGATGGCCTCAGTAGCGGAACTGGATGAAACCGTGCGAACCGCCAGAGAGACCGGCTGTAACGATTTGATCCTGTTAAAGTGTACCTCAAGCTATCCGGCTTCTCCTGAAAACACCAATATCATGACCATACCGCACCTTCGCGATATGTTCGATGTTCAGGCCGGGTTGTCCGATCACACTATGGGCCTGGGAGCGGCGGTGGCCAGTGTGGCCCTGGGGGCGACAGTTCTCGAAAAGCATTTTACCCTGGATCGGGCCGATGGTGGGGTCGACTCCGCCTTTTCGCTGGAACCTGACGAAATGCGTCAATTAGTGATCGAGAGCGAACGAGCCTGGCAGGCATTGGGTAAAGTCCAGTACGGTTTAAGCGAGAAAGAAAAGCAATCGTTGCGGTTTCGAAGATCGCTATATATCGTAGCCGATATGAAAGCCGGGGATATTTTTGATGAAAATAACCTGCGGGCAATACGACCCGGATTAGGTTTGGCTCCCAAATATTATGAGCGCCTGCTCGGGAAGAAGGTTACAAAGGATATTGACCGGGGAACGGCATTAAGCTGGGACATGATTGGTTGAGATGATGGCTGGATTTTACAGGGAAGTAAAACTGGGATCTCTGACGGTTATAATTGATATTGAGAATCCCCCGTTTTCTCAGGAAAAAGATAATTTTCTGTTCGGTTTTCCCCTGGGACACAACAGAGAGCATTTGACCGGGGAAAATATTGGTGAGTTGGTTCACAGCATAGGCGGCTACTTTCTTTTTTTATCGATTTCAAATGATAAAATTGTTCTCGCCAATGATATCTGTGGCGGTTTTCGCCTGTACCATTGCCTTATTGAAGACAAGATTTATTTTTCCGACAGATACCAGTCGCTGGTTAAAATATTGGCCACTCAAAAATCTCTTGAGCGCAATGATAACGAGTACTGTCTGTGGGAAAAACAGCGATACACCAGCGGGGAGCGCACTTTTATCAAGGGTTTGAATAAAGTCGCTCCGGCCAGTATAGTTCGTATTGACTCCGGCGGTATGAGAAGTTCGATTTATTATAAAGATATAACTACCGTTTCCAGTCGAACATTGCATACCAGAGCCTGCAGGGACAGCCTGATCGATTCGCTTGTCCTGCTCAAGGAAGAGCGTGGAAACAAGCTGTTGTTTTTTTCCGGTGGAGCCGATTCAACTCTTCTCGCGTTACTCATGAAAAAGCTGGAAATTGATTTTACGCCCGTTTTTTTATTAGCCGAGCCACACTATCGCGCCAACTATAGTAACTATATAAGAGCTGAAGCTGTATCAAAAAAAAATGGACTCAAGCTTGAGGTTTTTGAAACGAACCTTGAACCGGGACTGCAAAACCTGCCGGAAGTCACTGACCGGATGCTTTTTGATCGGCACTTTTCATTACTTCATTTTGAGGGAGCAAAGGTTTTGGCCGAGCGTTTCGGAAAGGATTCAATCTTTATCAGTGGCCAGTCCGCTGATTCGATTCTTTCGTTTGGTCCTTCGAGCAAAGCAAAAGGTGATTTTGCGGCCAGGGTCTTGTTTCGCAGGCCGGGATCAATTATGTCAAGATTTGCGGCTTTTGCTGTCAGACTAAAACATGGCAAAAGATTCCGTTTATCAATTGGGAATGATGAGTTTCTCTCCGCTTTTTTTAATCCGAAAGACTATTATGCGGTGACTGATAGCGAGAGTGATGATTCAATGTCGCAGTATTTACAGAGTACAATCGAACCGATCAAAATCAGAATCAAACAGTCTTTGTCTTTGTTAATGTATCTCAAAAGTTATGGTTTTATACAGGGGTCCGATAACCAGGTAGTCTTTCAGTCCGCACTACAGGCAGGAGTTGCAAAAGTATTCCTGCCGTTTGCGACTCCCGGCTTTATTTACGAAACAGTTAAGTATCAAAGCGCATTTTGGGAAATCATTTCGCCAAAATATATTGTGACTGACCTTCTAAAACAGCTTAGTTACAAACAACCGGAATATAATAAATCAATTGACGATCATGACTTCCGGCGGGAGTCTTTGTTTATCGATACAATTAATGAACATTTCAAAAAGTCAAGTACGGCGATTTTTGAACAATACGAAACCGAACTTGCGAAATAACAGTGATGCCTGTCCGTTCATTATTCGTCCGACACCGTGGTTTGATAAATTATACGGCTTTAAACTACGCTGATAAGTTCCTGACATTTTCTGTCCCACTGATAGTACTCTATCTTCTGCACGACCGTGCGCTTTATAACGAAATTGAATATATCTATTCGATTGCCGCTATCGGTTCGATCATTATTGAACTCGGTGTACGAAATTATTTCCTGTATGCTTACAAAGAAGCTGAAGATCGCGATGCACTGGTTGAGAAGGTCAGAAGTTGTTTTTTACTCCAGTTTGTCCTGTACCTGGCTTTCTCAGTATTAGTCCTGGGGCTGGTTTACCTGCTTGGTGGGGAGTTAAGGCTCGTCTTTCTTTGTATCACGATCAGGGCACTATTCATGTATTTTGTCTCCTTCTTCACGATGTACTACCGTCTGATTGACCGCCCATCGGATGTATTTGCCTTTTCAATCGCGGTCAATATCGTGACGGTACTTATCATCCTGGCTTTCAGGGAGATATCAACCCAACTTACACTGCCTTACTTTTTCTTTGGGCAGATAGCTTTGATTGTTGGCACGGCATTATTCTACCTTGCGGGGAGTAAAAAAACGAGTGTGGGGAAATTGCTTGCCTATGTCAAAGATGCTCTTGTGTTTGCCTGGCCGATCATACTCAATCTCTTCCTGTTTATGTTCATAAGTAATTATGGTAAAGTATATGCTCGTAATTTTTTATCAGAAGATCAAATGTTTCATATCTCATTCGCTCAGCGCATCGCACTGGTTATTCAGTTGGCTCATGCTTCAGCGACCGGGTATCTCTCCAAAAGGATTTTCGTTGAAAAGGGGAATGCGATCAGCCATAGGATTCTCATGATTTATAGCGGAATGATGGCTTTGAGTGTTGTCGGGATTTTTGGAATATTACTTGGGATACAGGTTTTGGAATTGAAACAGGCGATACCAATCGATATAATAACAATACTTATTATCGTGTATACTCTGGCCTGGTGTTATGGGTCGTATTTTGAGCTGTATATCAACAAGATGAATAAAAACAGATTCATATTGTTGTTTTCAGGGATATCTGCGGTAATTTTCATTGGTATTGTTAACCTTGCGCCTCTGGCGCCATTAATGCGAATTTCGCTGGGGATGGCTGTCAGTATGCTTAGTTCGTTGATTATGATTATAATCTTTGTCTCATGTAAGAGACGAGGTGCTCTTTGAAGAAATTGTTTATGATACTGGTGGCCCTGTTGCCGTCTAATATTCTGAGAATACTGGTGTACAGACTTCTATCGGGGTATGACATCTCGTTTGATTCCCGGATTGGCATGTTCAATCTAATTCTATGCAATAAGTTATGCGTGAAAACCGCCCGGATTGGTAATTTTAATGTTATTATGGCAAAAGACCTTAAAATGGCCCCCGGTAGTTCAATTATAAAAAATAACAGGCTGAGAGATGTCAATCGCGTTGTTCTATATGAGTCAGCCACTATTGTTTCAGGTAATCGCTTCGTAGGAACTAAACCAAGGATAAGCCCATTCAAAGAGCATGAAAACTTATCTGTTGGTGCTCGTACCGTAATAGTAGTGGGACATCGCTTTGATCTTTCTGATTCTATAACACTGGGTGACAACGTAACTATTGGAGGAACCTTGAGTGAAATCTGGACCCACGGTTTTGATCTTGATCACGTGAAAATACAGGCTCCGGTTACTATAGGTAACGATGTATATATTGGTTCGCGTTCTCTAATTCTTCCGGGAATTGATATCT
>JAGGTI010000068.1 GCA_021163775.1 Candidatus Zixiibacteriota bacterium | reverse complement strand
TACCCAGGGTTCGAATCCCTGCCTCTCCGCCAGAGATCCTGGTGGAGTCCTATCTTAATTGCTATCATGGTGTTGAGGACGTACGTTTGATGGTAGATATGTATGAAATGTGAGGTCGAGTGCAGAGATGAGAAAAACCCACAGCAAGCTGTGGGCTACCCAGCTTACCGGTATCCCGACGGCATGCATGTCCAAATTGGGCACGGGAAAAAAGGCGGGTTCGGTCGCTATGTGCACATAGATAACTATAGTTCAGTGTACTTGTTCCAAGGCATCAATCACGTAATTTTCGAGGCAGAGATTGTCAACCGTGTGTTTCCAGACGACATTACTGGGGGAATCGGAGCGACAGTGGAAACGTTGACAAAGCGGGCTGCCCTCTCGCGGGCGCTAATCGATGGTCACCGCGCAATCCGACAGAGTTTGCAGTCCAGGAATCAATATGCCTATTGATCACAATATCAATCATTGGCCCAGTGCAGGCTTCTGCTTTGTGCTTGTCGGCGTCATTTTGCTAACGGGTTGCTGCCCTATCTGGACGCGTACGGTACCCGTCAGAGTGTTCAAGGCAGTGGAATCGCAACAACCGCTCACCATGTTTGACAAGTATCTGCTAGATCCGAAGAGCGCGTCGGATTCTACCGTATCACATTGTTTGTTTCAGTGTTTTGTTAGCTTTGTGGAAGATGTCCCTGCAAATGTCCCGCACGACAGCATTCCGATATTTGTTGTCGATAGTTTCTGTTTTGAAGGTGCGTGCCTGGACTCCAGCTTTTGTATTGTTCCTATCGGATATGCTGAGTACGATAGGAGATTGGTTGAGGTCGGGCGCCTCCGGCCACCGCGCAAATCTCAGTTACACAACCTTGATCTCGCCTGGGACAAAGATCGTATCTGGCCCTCTGGTTTCATAATCTGGGACGGCATTGAGTTGCCTGTAGATTGCGCATCGCTGGATGTGACGGTGGTGATCCACGCTCGGCTCTTGGATCGACCCAGTGGCCGAGAAATCGCGCGGGAGGCTAGGCGAGTACCCTTAGCCAGAAAACGGTGGCGGAGGTGCACTACTGGCACTTGACGAGGGCAGCAAGGGGTCGATCCGTGATATCTATCTCAGACTCCGACCTCGACGGGATCCTCGGATTGGCAAGAGGGTCCCGGTGCCAATGACGCTACCCAGCTTCTCCCACCGCAAGCGGATGGGGCACCCGAAAAGAAACACTCAACACCCGGGCCACCCGGCCAATGCGACCGGTTTCACACAGTAGAGAGTCATTTCAGTGAAAACAGGAGAATCTGATGAAGCACTATATTCTTGCATTAGTTGTCGCACTGCTCCTGACGACTACATGCCATTCTGGAGATACGACGTGGGTTGTGAGCAAACTCACGTTTCGGGCCAGCAACGACGAGCCTGAGCTATTCGGATATGTCCCCCCGGATCACACCGGTCCTGGCATCGGAGTGAAGTCGATCACACTCTATGGTCGATATGCCTACGTTACTGACGAGGTCCATGGTAACATCAAGAGAATCAATCTCACTACTAGTCATGTTGAGGTAAGCCCCGCCCTTTACACACCAGCGCGCTTGGCATGGCCTGCTGATATAGCAATGATGAAATCGTTGATATACGTTGCCAGTAGAGTGGGCAGATTGTATATTCTGGACGACGACCTTAGCGTGTTGGCTACCAAAGAACTCCTACATGACAACGAGCCAGTCTTTATCCCAGTCTCCGATAGTTCCTTGACCCTCTTCTATGACGGGTATAACACCATGTGGATCATCCATTCACCTGACTCGATAGTACTACATAGGGATACAGCGTTCGAAATCGACTACTGGAACGCTCCTCGCGGCAAGATGTATAAGGTCGAGGACTCCATTCAACCGAACACGTTCGAGACGGACTCGTATTCAGTGCAGTTAAAAGGTGTTTTCCCGGGTAATGATGCAGGGCTGGACGCATTCAATGTTGATTTCAATGACTCCACTCTGGTGTACTATGACATCGATGCATCAGAGCTCGTGATCACTGTATACAAACGCGGTTGGGAGTAGGCTGGGTGGCCCAGGACGATAGATAGAATATCGGGTGCCCCGGGGGCTTGCCCCGGGATTAGATTCTGAAATGGTGTTGGAATCATAGATGGAATACGGTATTGATGAATATGTTCACGCCTGAATCTTCTCCCACCGCAAGCGGATGGGGCACCCAGAAAAGAAACACCAAATCGGTGGGCCACCCGCCGTTCCTTACGTGGCCGATAAAACGATGGTTCTTATCCATTTGACAATCCGGCTTAAACCTGTACCTTAGTTTTTGTTATGGCGGAACGTATGGAACAGACCCGAGTCGAAAAGCTACTGCTTGAGGCGGCACGGACCTTTAACTCCACGCTCGAATACGAGGAGTTGAATGAGATGGTGCTCAGGTTGGTTATGGCGGCAGTCGAGTCCGAGGCGGCAATGGTCTACCGCTCTAACTCCGATCGCCCCGAACTTCGGACTCGTTTCATGAAGTGTGGCGACCGCAACATGATAACCACTGACCGCGAGCCAAAGCAGGGGATTGTCGGCTGGGTTATGGAGCATTGCGAGCCAATTATTGTTCAGGATGCCTCCAATGATCCGCGGATAGACCCCGGATTGGCTGAGGTCGTCGGTCTCACACCCCGCAACATTCTGGCCCTGCCTCTGATCGGTCGCGGCAAGCTGATCGGTGTGGTCGAAGCTATTAACAAAATCGACGGTGAATTTACCGAGTCCGATCTTGATATCCTTCGCGGCCTGAACAATCAGATTGCGGTGGCGATCGACAACACCCATCTCTACCGTGAAGCTAAACGGGAGGCGTTCGAAAAAGACCTGCTGTATGAAACCGGTAAGAAGCTTTCGGAGAAACTGTCGCTTCAGGAAGTTCTGGCGGCCATCATAGATTCACTCAAACAGGTGGTCAGTTTTCAGGCGGGCGGGGTTTTCCTCTGCAACGAAACCGGGGTTGATCTGGATGCCATATACTCTATTGGCTATGAAGCTGGCTCTGTGGAGAGTCTTCACTCCAAATATGACGTAGGTCTGGTGGGGGCATCAGCGACTACGGGTGAGGATATCATCGTTCCCGATGTTACCAGTGATAGTCGTTACGTCAGGACACTTGACGCCACCCAAAGCGAAATCGTCGTGCCGATCAAGATTGATGATCGGGTGATCGGCGTGATCAATCTGGAATCGGAGGAACTTGAAGCTTTTGGATTTCGTGACCTTTCTCTCATAACCGCTTTTGCCTCGCAAGCTGGAATTTCAATTGAACGCGCCAAGCTCCACGAAAGCAATATGGCGGCGCGGCAACTTGAAGTGCAGTTGGAGGTCGCCCGAGATACTCAGCGGACATTCCTGCCGAAGCACGATCCGGTTATTCCGGGGTACGATATCACCGGCCACAACACACCTTCGGGACAGGTAGGCGGTGACTATTACGATTTTATCACTATTGTCGACAGCCATCTGGGTATTCCGATTGCTGACGTATCCGGCAAAGGGATGCCTGCGGCGCTGATTATGGCTTCGTTCCGTGCTTCGTTGATAGCCGAGATTCGCAACAACTACTCGATTCGCACTATCAGCGAGAAAGTCAATTCGCTCATGTGTGAATCACTGGAGCCGGGCAGTTATGTGACTGGCGTCTACGGTGTTCTGGATTCGACCAATCATATCTTCACGTTTACGAATTTTGGCCATAACCCCCCGATTCTGTTGCGTCAGGACGGCACGGTGGAATTTTTGACGGAAGGTGGTCTGGTTCTCGGGGTGAATCGTCTGGCGGTCTTTGAAGAGCGTGCCCTCATGTTACAGCTGGGGGAGATCATCGTAATGTACACCGATGGTGTGACTGAAGTATTCGATGATGACGGACGAGAGTTTGGAGCAAAAGGTTTGATTGAAGTAACCACTTCCCACCGAAACCGTCCGAGCGTTGAGATAGCTGATACTATTCGTAAGGCAGTAGCGGATCATGCTTCCGCTAAGCAGGTTTTCGACGACCTGACGCTGGTTGTGATCAAGCGTTGTTTACCCTGATACTGCTTGCATTTTTAGGGAAAAATAGCGATATTTAGTTTTACCTGATAGGTCAAATCATAGGAGTTTATGGTGAAGAAATTATTTCTTATAGGTGTGATAGTGGGACTGATGGGTTGGCTCGGTTGCGGTGGCGATGACGGTCCGGTCGATCCACCCCCGCCCACGATAATAACCATTACGGCGGCGACCGGTTCGGTAGCCCCGGCTTGGGACTCAGTCTATGATACGGTCTGGACCGGCATAGCGTCCACGAACGTTCCCATAGCAGTCAGTGCTTTTTCGTCGGCGAGCAAACGTCGCCCGGATAACGCCCTGGCGGTGACTTCCGGTGTGGGCGTGCAAGCATTAGTGGTAGGAACGGACCTGTACCTGCGCCTGACGTGGGACGACGCTACGTGGGATTGCTGGCCGGGTCGGTTCGAGGTCACCAGTTTTGACTATGATACGGTGGCCCATTTTACTCAGGACGCCCTTTCTTTCAAAGAAGACCAAGTGATGATTTTCTTTGACGGTGGTACTGCTTTTGGCGGTTGGGATGTTTGGAACTGGCGTATGACTACTACCGGAGCCGGGTACTTGGCCGAGGGAGCGGTTCTTGCCGGTACTACGCTAACAGTCGATCCCGGTGACAACGATTTGGCTTCCAGCAACCTTGGTTTTGGTGGCCAGCCCGAGTATATGCAACCCGAAGGTCCAGCAAATCTGGATTACCGACTGTTACAGAGTACAGCCATCGCCATCGATCATTACCAGGCCTGGAGTCTGGGTGATTTTGTCTCCGGCTGGATAATTAACGATAGCTTATATCAACAGGATGTATCGACTCGTGGCGGACGGTTTGATATCGATGCCTACTCCCGGCACTCGTCCGGGGAGTATGTGGTTGTGTTGAAGCGCGCCCTGAATACCAGCCTTGAGACCGATCTTGATATGTCCAGTCTATCCACGGTCAACTTACGCCTCGGGATTACCAATAACGCTGATTTTCTCTTCTACGCCGGTAGCTCTAACCAGGGTTTCAGCAACACTTTCAAGCTGAATCTTCCATAATATCCTTTTCTGATTATGACCGATAGGTCCGGTTGCCGTGTTGGCGACCGGACTTTTTTTATTGTTCGAGGTTGTGAACCAGCCTCCTTGTGCTATATTCTATCCAGATGGAACGTTAGCCTGATTAGGAGGAACCGATGGCACTGAAAACCTATGAAGAATATCTCGAAACTCTCAAGAAACTGCGACCCAACATTTACAAGTTTGATGAACTGATCGAAGATGTCACCACACATCCGGCCACACGGCGCACGGTCGAGGGGCACGGTTGGAGCTTCAAGGCGGCGGCTGATGACCAGCTCCGCGATAAGTTTGTCACTACGTCGCATCTGACGGGTGAGCCGATCAGCCGTTACCTGTCGATTATCCGTGAGCCGGAAGACATGTACGCTAATTCCGACATGAAGCGACTCATGTTTCATCTCGCTGGCACTTGTACCGGTGGCCGTTGTGCCGGCTGGACGGCGCTCAATGCTATGTTTAGCACTACCTGGGAGATGGACGAGAAGCTCGGCACCGACTACCACCAGCGTCTGTTGGCGTGGCTCAAAGACGCCCAAGCAAAGGATATCACGGTTGCCGGTGCGCTCACTGATGCGAAGGGCGACCGAACCAAACCGCCATCACAGCAAGCCGACAAGGATGTCTTTCTTCATCTGGTGGAGAAACGCGATGACGGTATAATTGTTCGGGGTGCAAAGCTGATGATTTGCGGTGTTGCGGCCTCCAGCGAGATATTTATTCTGCCCGGCAGTGGTTATCGTGAGGATGATGCCGATTGTGCTATATCGTTTGTTATTCCGAGAGACACCGAAGGTCTCACTATTGTCGAGACTCGGCACCCGAGTGACCGTCGTGACGAGGAAGAGGGTTTCGATAATCCTGTTCAGCATGGCGGTATCACACAGGCATTCTTGATATTTGAAGATGTTTTTGTTCCGAACGAGCGGGTTTTCATGTGCGGCGAATTCAAGTATAGTCTGACTGCGGTCAGCAATTTCATCATGCCATACCGTGCGGCGATCGGCGGCTGTGTGGCGGGCCAGGGCGATATCAAGATCGGCTCGGCTATCCTGACGGCTCGCACCAACGGGCTGTCTTCGAAGGTATTCCGTGATAAACTGGTGAAAATGAGCATCAACAACGAAACGACCTATGCGATTGGTATTGCGGCCGCGGCGCGAGGTAAAAAACACCCGTCCGGTGCCTGGTTGTGTAATCCTTTGATAGCCAACGTCAATAAAGTTTATGTGGCGACACTGCCATACGATACCTCGGTGTTGGCTCAGGACATTGCCGGTGGTATTGCCGAGACTGGTTGTATGCCGTCGTATGTTGATTTCGAGTCCAAGAAGTACGGCCATTTGCTCAAGAAATACATGACCGCGGTACATTCGGCTGATTCCCGCACTCGGGCCGCTCGGTTGGTCGAGTGGTGTACAATTGGTGGTGGGGTGCCCGGCTGTATGCATGGCGGTGGGTCACCCGATGGCGCCAAATTGGTAATTAACGCCACCAGTAAATTGGAAGAAAAAGTCGAAATCGCGCGCCGTCTGGCAGGCATAACAGAGGAAATCCCTGAACCAGGGAAGAAGAAGTAGCTAAATGCGGCAGGGCCTGTCTTAACTGCACAAGGGGGCTTTTCCAGTAGCTTTCTAAGTGTGAAATGTACCTATTTGCTGGTATCTGTTCAGTTTTTGGACACGAATTCCGATAATCTGAATATGATTGAAGAAAAAGCAAAAAAGGCAAGAAAAGAGCTGTAATTAGGTAGATTTCGACTTGACCAGGGCAGGAGCATTACATATCCTACTCGACTTAACCTGTTGGGCCCTTAGCTCAGTTGGTTAGAGCAGCTGACTCATAATCAGCGGGTCGTAGGTTCGAGTCCTACAGGGCCCATGAAGATGGAGCGATACTGGACATGGGCAATTAGCTCAGTTGGTTAGAGCGTTCGGTTCACATCCGAGAGGTCACTGGTTCAAATCCAGTATTGCCCATTTTGTGAAGAATATGATGATGATACGAAAAATTGGAATATCGCCAACCGTTCTTCCCCGACATATACGAGGAATGGTTGAGCGAACAATTCGAAAACCAGACCGCATTTCCAACAACTACGTGGGAAATGCGGTTTTTTAATTGGTGTGCATGAATGAATTATCCCGCTAAGGAGACCCTGCCCGTGAATAGCGATCTCGAATTACTGCTGAAGTTACAGGTGATCGACTACGATCTCGGTGAATTGGAACGATCCAAAGACTACTTGCCTGATATGATGGAAAACCTTCAGCGTGAGGTTGACGATGCCAAGCAAAAGGTTATCAATACGGCGAGCGCTCTTGAAGAAGCCAAAGTAACTCAGAAGAATCTTGAACTTGAGATCCAGACCCGCGAGGCAGAACTACAGAAGTTTCAACAGCAGATGATGGCTATCAAGACCAACAAGGAGTATGACGCTCTGGTGGCCGAGATAGACAATATTAAATCGGCCATTACAACCGCTTATGTGGAGTTGGAGACGGTCGAGGTGACTAACAAACAGCTGGACAAAGACATCGTCGAGTCCCGCGAAAAGGAACTCTCGACAGTCGAGAACAACCAGAAACAGTTGGCCGTTTTACAAGAGAAGGTGGATTCTATTGGTGACAAGGTAGCGGCCAAACGTGAGGCGCGCCAAAGTGTAGCCAGTTCTATCTCCAAGCCACTTATCTCCACATATGAGCGGGTGCGCAAAGGTCGTGGTGGACGTGCGGTAGTAATGGTCAAGAAAAAGGCCTGCAATTCATGTTTTAAGGCACTTACGCCTCATCGAATTCAGGAAATTAAGCGAACAGACAAAGTTCTGGTCTGCGAGTTCTGTGGCTGTCTCCTGTATTGGGATCCGGAAGAATCCCCGTAGATAAAAATTGATTTTGGATCGTAAGAGAGTTTATGAGCGATGGCGGTGATTAGAAAACAAATCGGATTAACGTTTGACGACATCCTGTTGGTGCCGGCCTACTCGACTGTGTTGCCTAACGAGGTGGATATCAAAACTGAAATCGCACCCGGTATCGTATTGAACCTGCCGATTATGTCGGCGGCTATGGACACAGTTACCGAAGCCGAACTGGCTATCTCACTGGCTCGCCAGGGTGGGATCGGGGTGGTGCACAAGAACATGTCGCCTGAGGATCAAGCCACAGAGGTGGACAAAGTCAAACGTTCAGAATCTGGTATGATTGTCGATCCGATCACTATGCCACCCGACCTAACAATTGGTGATGCTCTGGATGCGATGAGGAAATTCTCTGTTTCCGGTATACCAATTACGAAAAGTGGCAAACTGGTTGGTATCCTGACCAATCGTGATCTTCGGTTTGAGAAAGATCTCTCGCAACGTATTGGTGATGTGATGACTCGCGAGAATCTGATCACGGTCCCCGAAGGAACCAATATCGAAACGGCCAAGGCTTTGCTTCATAAACATCGAATCGAGAAATTACTCATTGTTGATGATCATAATAACCTCAAGGGTATGATCACCGTCAAAGATATAATGAAGAAGCTCCAGTTTCCCAATGCCGCTAAGGATGACCGCGGACGTTTGCGGGTGGCGGCGGCAGTTGGTGTTGGCACTGATGCTGAAAAGCGGGCCGAGGTGCTGATTGCGGCCGGTGTGGATCTGCTGGTAGTTGATAGTTCCCACGGTCATAGTGTCGGGGTGCTGAAAACAATTGAACAGTTGAAGAAGAATTTCTCAGTGGTGGTTATGGCTGGTAACGTGGCTACCGCCGAGGGTGTTGAAGCGCTGGTGGGTGCCGGCGCGGACAGTGTTAAAATAGGTATTGGTCCCGGATCAATCTGTACCACGCGGGTTGTGACCGGTGCCGGAATGCCCCAGGCGACCGCGGTGCTTAACGCCGCTGAGATGGCGGCTAAAACCGGTACCCCGGTGATTGCCGATGGTGGTGTCAGGTACTCCGGAGATATCACCAAGGCTTTGGCCTGCGGAGCGAAGGCGGTAATGATCGGATCACTGTTGGCTGGTGTGGAAGAAGCCCCCGGCGAAACAGTGCTGTTTGAAGGCAGAACCTTCAAAGTTTATCGGGGTATGGGTTCCATTGACGCTATGCGCAAGGGAAGCTCCGATCGATATTTTCAGGATCAACATTCCGAACCGGCCAAATTTGTGCCGGAAGGGGTGGAAGGTCGGGTGCCTTACAAAGGTCCTCTGGCTGACCTGATCTATCAACTAATGGGTGGTTTGAGAGCCGGTATGGGTTTATGTGGTGCGGCCAATCTGAAAGAACTGAGCGAGAATGTTGCGTTTGTTCAGATTACCGGCGCTGGCCTGTCGGAGTCTCATCCACACTCGGTGCCGATTACCAAAGAAGCACCGAATTACCGACGGATGCTTTAGCACTGCGTCGGACTGATTATGATGATTGTTTGTGTTGTGTGAATATTAACGAGAGTTGGCAGAAGCAGAAGGAGCAGTCGCGCTCTAGACTTAGTCTGGGGTGAGGAAAGTCCGAGCTCCACAGAATTGAGATGCCCGGTAACTCCGGGGCGGAGTGATCCGACGGAAAGTGCCACAGAAACTATACCGCCCTGACATAGTCAGGGTAAGGGTGAAATCGTGGTGTAAGAGACTACGGCTGTATCCAGTAATGGGCGCAGTGGGTAAACCCCGTCTGGAGCAAGGCCAAATAGGGGAAGAGGAGTTGATTCGCTCCGTTACCATTCCCGGGTAGGCCGCAGGAGCAGGTCGGGTAACCGTCTGCCCAGATAAATGACTGCCCTTTCATAACGAAGGGTACAGAACTCGGCTTATTTTCTGCTTTTGCCTTCTCATACTGTCTGGAGGCAGTAATGAGCGTAGCTCATAAAACCGTATCGCCCCGGTGGGAACTTGCCCCCCTTCCCGAACGTGAGTTAGTTGACTCACTTGTCCAGGAGGTTTCTCTCCCTAAGAATATCGTCAAGATCCTGGTCAATCGCGGCCATCAGTCGGCCGAGGCGATTCAAAAGTTTCTTAACCCCGAGTTAACCGACCTCAAAGACCCGTTCGAGATGGCCGGTATGGAGGATGGCGTCAAGCGAGTGACCGAGGCATTGTACAACAATGAGAAGATCCTCATTTACGGGGATTACGATGTCGATGGTGTCACCGCTACTTCACTGTTGTACATAGTTCTCAACAAGTTAGGGGCAAATGCCGATTTCCATGTGCCCAATAGGCTTACCGCAGGATATGGATTATCGATTGAAGGTATTGATCAAGCCAAAAAGAACGGGGTTGGCTTGATGGTAACAGTTGATACCGGCATTACAGCGGTAGAGGAAATCAAGTACGCGTCTTCGCTTGGGATCGACGTGGTGGTCACCGACCATCACGAGCCAGGCATGACTATTCCTGAAGCGTATGCGATCATCAATCATAAACAGGCCGCTTGTAATTATGGTGGTGAATTGGCCGGGGTTGGTGTAGCGTATAAGTTTGCTCAGGCCCTGTATGTGCGTCTGGGTCAGGAAGCGTCTGAATTGTACGAGCATCTTGATCTGGTTGCGCTGGGGACTTCGGCAGATATCGTTCCGTTGGTCGATGAAAATCGTGTATTGACCAAGTTTGGTATCAAGCAGATTGCCCGTACGACCAAGCCGGGGATCAAGTCGCTCGCTTTCGTGTCGGGACTAATGGGCAAAGAGATCGGTACTGGTCAGGTTGTGTTTATCCTGGCGCCGCGAATCAATGCGATTGGTCGGTTAGGCGATGCCCGTCAGGCGGTCCGTCTGATGTCCACCCGTGATGAGCGGTTGGCCTCAGAAATTGCCCGAAAGCTCGACAGTGAGAACAGGCGACGGAAAGAAATCGATGAAAAGACACTGCGCGAGGCTCTTGAGCAGATGCAAACCACTGTCGATATCGAAAATGACAAAGCGATCGTCCTGTCCGCCGAAGGCTGGCATCAGGGAGTGATTGGAATTGTTGCCAGTCGGTTGGTCGAACGGTATCATCTGCCGACGATTATGATCGCTGAAGCAAATGGTGAAGGCAAAGGTTCGGCCAGATCGATTCCGGGTTTCCATTTGTGTAATGCACTTAAGGAGTGCGAACACCTGTTGATTCGTTATGGCGGTCACAAGTACGCGGCCGGATTGTCGATCAAGTCGGAGAATATCCCTGCTTTCCGCAAGGAATTCAAGGAAGTATCAGCTCGCAAACTCACCGTTGAAGATACGACCCCCAAACTGTACATCGATCAAGAAATCGAGTTGACCGATGTTACCAATGCTTTTGTCGAAGCTCTGGAGAAATTCTCTCCCTTTGGACCGCAGAATATGCGGCCGATTTTCCTCACCCGCAACTGCGAATTAGCGGATAACCCGTATGTGGTGGGGAAGAATCATTTGAAGATGAAAGTACGCAAGGATGGGGCGGTAGTCGATGTTATAGGTTTCGGTTTCGGACACATGGCTAACCAGCTCTCTGATCGGGGTTGCCTGGTTGATATTGTGTACGCATTGGAGTTCAACACCTATCGGGGCGTCACTAAGATTCAAATTCGTCTGCGTGATATAAAGCCAACGGTGGGAGAGTTTTCAACTGGCTACTGACGCTATGACTCTGCTTGAGCGGTTTGAGCTGGGGGATATCCGGGCGCTCTCGCGTCTGATCTCGCACATAGAGAATCGCGACACAGATTTTCAGAAACTGCTCGGTCGACTCTATCGCCGGGCCGGGCGTTCGATTCGGATTGGCGTCACCGGTCCACCTGGTGCTGGTAAGTCAACCCTGGTCAACTCGTTGGCTCGACTCTGTCTTGATGATAGCCAATCTGTTGGTATCATTGCTGTTGATCCAACTTCACCATTCACCGGTGGCGCGCTCTTGGGCGACCGGGTTCGAATGGGTGATTTCCCCACTGATGGGTCCGTTTTCTTCCGCTCGATGGCTACCCGGGGTGCTTCAGGCGGGCTGGCCTCAGCTACCGACAATGTGGCCATCCTGTATGATGCTTTTGGGTTCGACATCACTCTGATAGAAACTGTTGGAGTCGGGCAGGTCGAGCTGGATATTATCGATACTTGTGATATCGTGGTGGTGGTGATTGTACCGGAGTCGGGCGATGCGGTCCAGATGCTCAAAGCTGGGCTGATGGAAATTGCTGATGTCTACTGCATGAACAAAGCCGACCGCCCGGGTGCCGAGCGGTTGGTGGCCGATTTGCGTAACACGCTCCAAACACAGGCGATGGTCCGCGCCTCGGCAACTTCAGAAGGTAAACTGTCTGCGCATCACCACACTCTGGCAGGTAGCGAAGATTCTGATGCCACCGTGCCAATTATCCAGACTGAAGCGGTCAACAACAAGAATATCGACACCCTTCACAAGGCGATATTTGACCATTTGAAAAAGATTCGTGAATCCGGTTTTTTCGAGCAGGATCGCCGTCGCCGTTTGCGTAAGAAGATTCTAAGTATCCTTAGTAATCGTTTCCAGGCGGAGTTCGTTAATGGGTTAGCCAGTGAAGACGAATTGGATCGCGCGATAGATCAGATTGCTTCAGGACAGTCCAATCCATACGATATCAGCGCCCAACTCTTCGAGCATTTCCTGAACCGAAATTAGTCCCCACACCTTATTGTAACTGTTGGTGTGGCAATGTAATTGTGCCGCCACGCCCGTACGTTGTCCGGGCACCTCTCAACTTGCTTTTGAACGCCTATTGTATTATGCTCAAGTCTTGTTTGTGCAGGAGATTAACGAAGATGTATGATAAAGAACATATCGAAGAGCTAAACGCCCGCCTCAAGGATTGGGACGTCGAAGCCGAGAAACAACGCGCCCACAAGTCGTTGCCGCGTTTCTTTACGGTGTCCGGTGTTGACATAGATGAACTGTACACCCCGGCCGCGATTGACGGCGGCGATGACAAAGAATACTACTGGACCAATATCGGTCTGCCGGGACATTTCCCATATACACGGGGCGTTCATCATACGATGTACCGCGGACGCCTCTGGACTATGCGGCAGTTTGCCGGGATGGGTACGCCGGCGCAGACGCACGATCGGTTTGTTTATATTCTCAAGCAGGGTGGTACCGGTCTCTCAACCGCGTTTGATCTGCCGACCCTGATGGGTTACGATTCCGATCACTCCCGCTCGCTCGGTGAAGTTGGCAAATGCGGCGTGGCGGTTGATACCATGGCCGACATGGAAATTATTTTCGACAAGATTGATCTGGCCAAAGTGTCAACCTCAATGACGATCAACTCACCGGCGTCGATGTTGCTTGCGATGTACTTGGCCGTAGCCGAGAAACAGGGCGTGCCGTTTGACCAGGTCAGGGGAACACTCCAGAATGATATCCTCAAGGAATACATCGCGCAGAAAGAATATATTTTTCCGCCACGGCCGTCGGTGCGCCTTATTACCGATATGATGGACTACTGCACCAAGCATGTGCCGCAGTACAACACGATTTCTATTTCCGGTTATCATATCCGTGAGGCGGGAGCGACCGCTGTGCAGGAACTGGCGTTTACGCTGGCCGATGGTTTTCAGTATATCGAATCAGCGATTGAAGACGGCCAGGATGTCGATGATTTCGCGCCCCGGCTGTCGTATTTCTTCAATGCGCATTCTGATTTCTTCGAAGAGATAGCCAAATATCGCGCCGCGCGTCGTATTTTCGCCAAGCGGATGCGTGACAAGTATGGCGCAAAGAATCCCAAGAGTTGGTTGCTGAGGTTCCATACCCAGACGGCCGGATGTTCACTGACCGCGCAACAGCCGGAGAATAATATCGTGCGGGTGGCGTTGCAGGCGCTCTCGGGCGTATTGGGCGGCACACAGTCGCTACATACCAACTCGATGGATGAGACGCTCGCCCTGCCGAGTGAGAAAGCGGTTACGATCGCGCTCCGTACCCAGCAGGTGATCGCCTACGAAACCGGTGTGGCCAACACGGTCGACCCACTTGGCGGTTCATGGTTTGTCGAAGCTCTGACCGACAAGATGGAAGCCGAGGCCGAGAAAATATTCGCTGAGATTGATGAGCGCGGCGGCGTATTTGAGTGTATCGAGCAGGGGTATTTCCAGCGTGAGATAGCCCGCTCGGCGTATGCCTACCAGCGCGAGATCGAGAAGAAAGAACGGATCATAGTCGGGGTGAATGATTTTGTCATCGAAAACGAGAAAATAGATATCCCGATTCTCAAAATAGATTACGAATCCGAACGCTCCCAGGCCGAGTTCTGCAAGAAGATCAAGGCTGAGCGCGACAACGCCAAGGTTCAGGCCGCTTTGGAGAAACTGCGGGTGGCGGCATCGGGTACGGAAAATACTTTCCCGGCGATACTCGACTGCGCCCGCGCTTATGCGAGTGTCGGTGAGATGTGCGATGTGCTCCGGGATGTCTGGGGCGAATGGAACGAAAGCAAATCAGCCATGCAGGTGTCGTGAGACGCATGAGCTGTACCAGATAGATTATGATCTGTAACAGAGATAAGAACCAATGCCAAAAAAACCAAAAAAAATCAGAGTACTGTTAGCTAAGCCCGGACTCGACGGGCACGATCGCGGAATCAAAGTTATTGCCGCGGCTTTCCGGGATGCCGGAATGGAAGTTATCTACACAGGTCTCCGCCAGACTCCGGAAATGATTGTCGATGCCGCGGTGCAGGAAGATGTCGACGCGGTCGGTATCTCGATCCTCTCCGGCGCGCACATGACGTTGTTCCCGGCGATTCTCGACGAGATGAAAAGGCGGGGAGCCGATGAAATCCTTTTGTTCGGTGGCGGGATTATCCCGGATGAAGATATCGAAGAACTGGAGAAGATGGGGGTGGCGAGATTATTCACCCCCGGCGCACCGACCGATGACGTCATCAACTACTTGCGTAAAGCGGTCGAGGCGAAGAAATCCGACGAAGAAGTAATGTAGCAAGGAATAAACTTTAGTTATTGGAACCAGGAGGTGCCATGCCGTACAATGTTGACCCGAAACAGCAGGCTGTTCGCGACGAAGCCAAAGCGTTTGCCGAAAAGCATATCAATCCTATCTCGGTTGAGTGGGATCAGAAACCGGAGCCGCGGCCTTTCCCGCACGACCTGTACCGCAAGTTCGGCGAGGCCGGTTTTCTCGGTTACAACGTCCCGACCGAACACGGCGGCAAGGGCAAGTCGAATCTTGAGTACATTACGCTTATTGAAGAACTGTGCTACTACGATCCGGCTTTTGGTTTGCTGGACGCGGTCGGCGAGTTGGCATCATATCCGATCGTCTATTTTGCTAACGACGATCAGAAGAAAAAATACCTGCCGGATTTGATCAGCGGCAAGAAAGTCTGTGCTTTTGTGCTGACCGAGCCGAATGCCGGATCGGACGCCGCAAATGTTTCGACTGTCGCCGAAGATAAAGGCGATCACTATCTGGTTAACGGTGACAAGATTTTTATCATGCACGGCGATGTGGCTGACGTGGCGGTTCTGTTTACCAAGATCAAGGACAAGCCTAAGATGTCGGCGCTGATTGTCGAGACCAATCAACCCGGTTGGAAAAAACGCACGCTCAAGAACAAGATGGGTATGCGCGCCGCGACCACAGGCGGGATTATTATTAAAGATGTCAAGGTACCGAAAGAGAATCTGCTGGGTGATATTGGCAAAGGTTTCCGCTATGCAATGATGACGCTTGATGGTGCCCGGATTGGTGTCGCCGCACAGAGCGTTGGTCTGGCGCAACGGGCGCTGGATGAATCAATCGCATACTCCAAGAAGCGTATTGCTTTCGGCGCTCCGATTGCCAAGCTTCAGGCGATTCAGTGGATGATCGCCGATATGTCTACGCAACTTGAAGCATCCAGGCTGATGTGCTACAAGGCGGCGCAGTTACAGGATGCTGGTGAACGGTTTTCGCTCGCGGCCGCTCAGGCCAAGCTGTATTGTTCTGAAGTGGCAGGGTTCTGTGTCAATAAGGCGATGCAGATTCATGGCGGCTACGGCTATATTGGTGAGTTCTCGATTATCGAGAAACTGTATCGTGACCAGCGGGTGCTCGAGATCTACGAAGGCACCTCCGAAATCCAACGGTTGGTTATTGCGGCCAATGTCATAGGCCGTTAATGAAATTTGGTCAGTTTGAAATACGAACCTTCGTCGAGCAGAAATTTCGGCTCGATGGAGGTTCAATGTTTGGAGTTATTCCCAAAGTCATGTGGAGTCGCCTGATTGAGTCGGACGACAGCAACATGATCCCGATGGTCACCAACCTGTTCGTGTTGAACGCTCATGGCAAGAATATTATCTTTGATATCGGGTTGGGTGATACTCTGTCCAAGCGCGAAAAGAGAGTGTACAACACCGATGGTGTCTCGAACCTGGAGCCGGGTCTGAAACAGCTTGGCCTGACACCGGACGATATCGACTATGTCATTCTAACACACCTTCACACCGACCATGTTGGCGGGGCGGTGAAACTGATCGACAGTAAGTATGTCCCTCGTTTTGCGAAGGCGCGCTACATTATCGATAAAGGCGAATGGCAGGGGGCGATGAATCCGGACGAACGCACCTCGGCGGTCTACATACCCGAACGGTTGGAGCCGCTGGAAAAATCGGGCCAGGTGGATTTCATTGAAGGTGACACCGAACTTTTCGATGGTATCAAAGCGGTGCACACCGGTGGCCACACGTGTGACCATTTCGCGCTTGAAATCGAATCCGAAGGCAAACAGGTTTTCTATTATTCTGATATATTTCCGTCACGGCACCACATGAAAGTACCGTTCGTACCGGCTACTGATATTTTGCCACGGGATTCTATGATCGTGAAACGGGCGGCGTTCGAGAGGATTGTCGATCAGGGTGTAGTGATGGCGTTTGATCACGATATAGATATGCCGTTGGCGACGTTTACGAAGGATGGCAAGGAACTTGTGGCCCACGCCGTGACCGAATAACACGGCGCAATTAGGCATAGTGGGGTGTAGATGTGTCATTAGAAGAAAAACTGGAACAATTAGAAGCAATGCGCGCCGAGGCCGCCAAGGGTGGCGGCGACAAGCGGATCGAAGCCCAGCACAAGAAGGGAAAACTGACGGCTCGTGAACGGATCGAGTTATTGGTCGACCCACATTCGTTCGAGGAATTTGACACCTTTGTGACGCACCGCTCGTCCGATTTCGGTCTGGCCGAAAAAAAAATCCTCGGCGACGGCGTTGTCACCGGGTGCGGCAAAATTAACGGTCGACTGGTCTATCTATTCTCACAGGATTTCACAGTTTTTGGCGGTTCGCTTTCGGAGGCGCACGCCGAGAAAATCTGCAAGATTATGAAAATGGCGATGAAAGTCGGTGCGCCGGTGATCGGCCTCAACGACTCGGGTGGTGCTCGTATTCAGGAAGGCGTTGTTTCGCTCGGCGGTTACGCCGATATTTTCCTGCTCAACACTTTGGCATCAGGTGTCGTGCCGCAGATTTCGGCAATCTTAGGACCGTGCGCCGGCGGTGCGGTCTACAGCCCGGCCATTACCGATTTTACCCTGATGACCAAAGGCACCTCGTATATGTTCGTCACCGGGCCTAACGTCGTCAAAACAGTGACGCACGAACAGGTGACCTCCGAAGAGTTAGGCGGGGCGATGGTCCACGCCTCAAAGTCGGGCGTGTCGCATTTTGCCTGTGAAAATGAAGCCGACGTTATCGACAAACTCAAACGATTACTCAGTTACATGCCGCAGAACAACTGTGAAGACGCGCCGTTTATTGAGACCAACGATCCGCTTGATCGTCAGGACGAACGTCTCAACGCGATCATTCCGGAGAACCCGAATCAGCCGTATGATATCAAGGAAGTCATCAACTCGGTTATTGATGAAGGTACGTTCTTAGAGGTTCACGAGGAATTCGCGCAGAATATCGTAGTTGGTTTCGCGCGATTAGGCGGCCGCTCGATCGGTATCATTGCCAACCAGCCGGCGGTTATGGCGGGTGTGCTGGATATAAACTCATCGGCTAAGGGAGCGCGGTTTATCCGTTTCTGTGACTGTTTCAATATCCCATTACTGACTTTCGAAGATGTCCCCGGATTCATGCCTGGCACCGATCAGGAACACGGCGGCATTATCAAGAATGGCGCCAAACTGCTGTACGCCTATTGTGAAGCGACTGTGCCGAAGATCACCGTCATTACGCGCAAAGCATACGGGGGGGCGTATGATGTCATGAACTCCAAGCATGTGCGCGGCGACATGAACTACGCCTGGCCATCGGCAGAGATTGCTGTTATGGGTGCGAAAGGCGCGGTGGAGATTATTTTCAAGGGCGACATCGCGAACGCCGCTGATCCCGAAGCCGAGGTTCAGAAAAAAACCGATGACTATGCTGACAAGTTTGCCCACCCGTACATTGCGGCGGCACGGGGTTATGTTGATGATGTGATCGAACCCAAATCAACCCGGCCGCGTTTGATTCGTGCATTTGAGATGCTGGAAACTAAAAAAGACACCAACCCGCCGAAAAAACACGGGAATATCCCGTTGTAGGTGAGTGATGCGGTAAAATGATTATGAGCAAGCAGGCCAAGAAAATCAAAAAAATCCTGATAGCCAACCGGGGCGAAATTGCTGTCCGTGTTATTCGTGCCTGTGACGATCTCGGTCTGACTTCGGTGGCTGTTTTCTCCGAATGTGACCGCACCGCCTACCACGTACGACTGGCGCATGAGGCGGTCTATATTGGGCCGTCGCCATCGAACGAAAGCTATCTCGTTCAGGACAATATTATCCGTGCCGCCAAAGAAACCGGAGCCGATGCTATTCACCCCGGTTACGGTTTTTTAGCCGAGAATGCTGAGTTTGCGCAACGATGCGCCGACGAGGGGATCATTTTCATTGGCCCGAAGCCGGAGACGATTCGTACCCTCGGTGACAAACTTCAAGCGCGCGAGATGGCGATGAAAGCGGGTCTGCCAGTCGTGCCAGGTACCGATAGCCCGACTGACGATATCACCGTCGCCAAGAAGTTTGCCTCCAAAATAGGCTACCCGGTGTTGATCAAAGCGGCCGCGGGTGGTGGTGGCAAAGGGATGCGGGTGGTTAAATCCGAAGAGGCATTCGAGGAATCGCTGGCGACTGCCGCGCGCGAGGCCAAGTCGGCGTTCGGTGATGGTCGGGTGTTTATCGAAAAATACCTGGTCAAGCCGCGACACATTGAAATTCAGATTCTATGCGACGAACACGGTAACTGCATCTACTTAGGTGAGCGCGAGTGTTCTATCCAGAGGCGGCACCAGAAAGTCATCGAGGAATCACCATCACCGGTCGTCACGCCTGAACTTCGCCAACGAATGGGTGAGGCGGCCATCGGTATCGCGCGCGCGTCCGGCTATGTTGGTGCCGGGACGGTTGAGTTTTTGGTAGATAAGGATCTATCGTTCTACTTTCTCGAAGTCAACACAAGGTTGCAGGTTGAACACCCAGTGACCGAGATGATCACCGGGATCGACCTGGTCAAGGAACAGGTGGCGGTCGCCGAAGGTCGTCATTTGCGATTTACTCAGGACGATATCAAGTTGAATGGTCACGCCTTCGAGTGCCGTATCTACGCCGAGGATCCCGAAGCCGGGTTTATGCCTTCGACCGGACAACTGAAAAACTACCGCATTCCTGCCGGGCCGGGTGTGCGGGTTGATTCTGGTGTGGTGATTTTCTCTGAGATCCCGATTTACTACGATCCGATGATCGCCAAACTCGTTGTCTGGGGCAGTGATCGCGAGGAAGCCTTAGCGCGAACACGACGGGCGTTGGAGGAGTACCGCCTGTCAGGGGTGAAATCGACAATCAGTTTCCATCGCACGGTACTTCAGAACGAGCGGTTCGTGAAAGGTGACATTTCTACCCATTTTCTCGAAGAGGAGTACCCGGAGAACAACTATGGCAACTACGATGACGAGTTGATGGAGTCGGCGGCAATCGCCGCGGCGGTCGAAAAGTTCCTGACCGAACGTAAAATTTCGGTGAGTAACTCAGGGTCATCGCACGGTCGTTCCGGCTGGGTCAATTATCACCGTGCCACTGGCCTGCGTAAGTTCGGAGGGAGTCGCTGATGCCACGCTATACGGTAACAGTTGATGAGCGTGAGTATGATATCACGCTTGAGTATTTCTCAGGTCGATTGGAAGCAGTTATCAATGGTGAAAAACGCCGTGTGCTTGTACACAAATTGCAGGACACTCGTTCGTTGCTGTTGATCGACAACCGTGTTCTTGAAGTTGATGTGCGCACTAACGGTGCCGGGACTGTTTCGGGCGAGCGAATCGTCTTTATGCGGGGGCGAGAAATTCCGGTTACGGTCGAAGACTACAGTCTGGCACAAATGCGCAAGACGGCCGGAATAAGTTCTCACGTTAAGACCGAGAAGTCATTCGTAGCACCGATGCCCGGGCTGGTAGTTGATGTGCGGGTTGAGCCGGGACAGCAGGTCAATAGTGGTGATCCGCTGGTGGTGATTGAGGCGATGAAAATGGAAAACGTGTTCAAAGCTAAGTCGGCGGCGACAGTCAAAGCGGTCCTTGTAACTTCCGGTCAATCGGTTGAAAAGGGCGATACCCTGGTGGAGTTCGAGTAGATGCCTGACGACAAGCGCACTACATCTTCGGGGATCAATATCCCCGATGTTCTGACTCACGACGATATTGCCGGCGTTGACGAGCAACTCGGAAAGCCGGGGGAATATCCGTTCACGCGCGGAGTCTATCCCCAAATGTACCGCGGGCGACCGTGGACTATGCGACAATACGCCGGGTTTGGTACCGCCGAGGAAACCAATCAACGTTTTCGGTATTTGTTAGACAAGGGGCAGACCGGGTTGTCGGTGGCGTTTGATCTGGCGACCCAGATTGGCTATGATTCCGATCATCCGATGGCGCGTGGTGAAGTCGGACGCACCGGTGTGGCGATCGACTCACTGGCCGATATGGAACGGTTGTTTGAAGGTATCGCGTTGGACCAGGTGTCAACTTCAATGACTATTAATTCGACCGCGGTTATTCTGCTGGCGATGTATATAGCCGTCGGTCACAAGCAGGGCGTTACGCCTGACAAGCTCTCTGGTACGATTCAGAATGACATTCTCAAGGAGTTCATCGCTCGCGGTACATACATATTTCCACCTCGGCCTTCGATGCGTATCATTACCGATATTTTTTCCTATGCACGGGAGAACCTGCCGCGGTACAATACGATCTCGATTTCCGGTTATCATATTCGTGAGGCTGGAGCGACCGCCGTGCAGGAGGTGGCGTTCACACTCTCCAATGGTATAGCTTATGTCGAGGCGGCCCTGGCGGCTGGATTGGATATAGACGAGTTCGCACCGCGCCTGTCGTTCTTTTTTGCTTCTCACTCTGATCTATTCGAAGAAATTGCCAAATTTCGCACGGCCCGGCGTCTTTGGGCGCGTATAATGAAAGATCGGTTCGGGGCCAAGAATCCAAAATCGTTGTTGCTAAGATTTCACGCCCAAACCGGTGGTTCCACTCTGACCGCGCAACAGCCGGAGAACAACATTGTACGTACCACTATGCAGGCCTTGGCGGCTTCGTTAGGCGGGACGCAGTCGTTGCACACCAATTCGTTTGATGAAGCGCTGGCGTTACCGACCGAAAAATCAGCCGAAATCGCCCTGCGCACGCAACAGATTCTGGCCTATGAATCGGGGCTGACCAATACGGTTGACCCGCTGGCCGGTTCGTATTTTCTGGAATATCTCGGGCAACAACTGGAGACCAAAATAAACGAACTAATGGATGAGATTGACCAGTCAGGTGGTTCAGTACGTGGTATCGAGACTGGCTTTTTCAAGGATGCTATCGCACGCTCAGCCTATTCTTATCAGCGTAGTGTCGAAAAAGGTGAGGCGGTAGTTGTTGGGGTTAACAAGTTCACTTCGGATCGCGCCGAAGTTCCCGCTGTGCTGAAAGTTGATCCTAATTTGGAAGCCACTCAGGTGGAACGACTGACTAAGGTTAAGAGTAAGAGAGACCAACAGCAGGTGGACAAGGCTCTTGATGATTTGGGTGAAGCCGCCAAAGGTGAAGTAAACATTGTTGCGCCGGTGTTGACGGCGGTTGAAGCCTACGCGACAATCGGTGAGATCTCGGATGTGTTCCGTAAGATATGGGGTGAATATCATGACGCGAGATAAATTATTATTATTTGTTCTGATTCTTTCTTTGCTTTTGGGGTTAGCGGCCTGTTCGTCCGATTCGGATAAGCCGGATGCGACGCTGTCGATTCAGGAGCAGGATAGGCTCGAGATCAAAACTTCCCTGGCCGAGACCGCCGGTCGGTGGCGTTATGGTGATAAGGTGGTTCTTTACGAACAAGAATTCGAGTATCTTCAAATTGAACACACTTATGATTCTTATCTCGAGATTGATCGCATCAAGCGGATGGAGTCCGATACGGTAGTCGCTTTCGATGTGAAGGATATAAAGTTCTTTGATCGTGACTCGGCTTCGGTTTCGCTTGATGTTGTGTTTGTCGGTCCAGCCGGAGACACTACCCGTATGCCGCAGGAATGGGTGATGTATTATCATCGGGGACGTTGGATTCGCCCAACACTGAGTAGCATTAAATATCAGGCGATATACGAAGAACGAAGGCGTCAGGCCGATTCGGCGGCCGCCGCCGAAGAAGATGGGGATGACTGGTAGCCATATGCCCACGCCTCCGGTTTCTCACGTTGGTATTGCCGTAGCTGATCTGGGCGCGGCTATTGAACGCTACACGCTCCTATTGGGGCGACCGCCGAAAGTTGTTGAAGAGGTCGCCGATATGGGCGTGAAAGTAGCCGTGTTCGAAACGGACAATGTTGTCGGCGGACATATCGAACTGTTAGCCGCGACTGATCCCGACAGTTCTATCGGCCGCTTTGTGACCCGCAACGGCGAAGGGCTTCACCATGTTTGTATCTATGTGGATGATATCGAGGAACGCCTCGCCGCATTGAAATCAGAGGGTTTGCGTTTGATTGACGAAACACCGCGTATCGGTGCCCTGGGTAACCGGATAGCTTTTGTGCATCCTAAAGGTGGTCATGGGGTGTTGATCGAACTTGAAGAACGGGCCAAATAGTTCAGGCGTTAATCTGCCAGGGTGTGCCGCTTAGGATTGTCACTTTTCTTTTGTCTTTTGGAACGGAGTAGTAACAAACCGGCTATCGCTATGGTTACCAGAATGATCGGCCAGTATGACATCGACTTTGATGGGGTGCCGAAAACATCTTTTTCGTACTCACCTCGGTAAACAAATCCATCCTGTACAAACGTAAACGCCTCTCGCAGATTGGCGTAATCAGCTTGTGCGCACTTGCCCCAGATCGTGAACAAAATTTGGTGGCCGTCCGGGTGGCGATAGATTACCCCTTTGAGACGATGCTCGATCAGAGCACCGCTGGCACTGTCGATAGAGCTAAACTCCAGCACGAAACCAGCACGGTAAACATCATAGAAACCGGTCGAAGTGTGCAGTTGACCTTCGGGCAGGGTTTGAATCGCATCCTCAATGACCAGATCGACCGAACCTTTCAGTTGGTCGTGGTTGGTTATTATGTCCTCTGTGGCCAGTATCGACCGAAAGAGGAGAATCTCGGCGGAGTCATTTTGGTAAACCAATTGGATTGGAAAACTGAGCGTGTCGGTTGCCAGATACCAGTTTTCAGGTATTGGAATTTCTGCCTCGCCGGCGATTCGCACAAATTGAGCCATCGAAACAATGGGAAGCGAGAACAACAATACGCAGACTCGGAATATTCGCAACATAGGGAAGTTATCGACTCCTGTGACCAGCAAGATTAGGATGTGAGCTCGTCAAAAGCATCCGGGAAGTTCTTCTTGAGACAGGCTTGTATCCGTTTAATATGATCCCTGATAAATGTCTCGCGGTCGATTCCGGCGCGATAGACATAGTTACGCCCGTCGCGGGCTCGCGTCAACAGCCCTTTATCGACCAGACGATTGAGCACCGTCATAATTGTGGTGTAGGCTCGGCGGTCATCTCGGTCGAGATAAAAGAGAGCGCTTTTTACGGTCAGATTTGTCTGTCCCCAGACCAGCTCCATCAGTTTCGCTTCGGTTGGGCCAAGAAATACGCCAAGTCTGTTACCGGAAATGTCGAAATGGAACGAATTGGCGGACATCTCAGCGGCGGTCTTTGGAGTTTTTGAAAATGAAATCGACACCCAACGCTATAAGCGCCACCGGCCAGAGATAATCCCAGAACGAGCCGTAGATGATTCCCATTTTGTCCAGAATCATCAGGACACCCATAGCTACCAGTATAATTCCGATGAACATAACTACATCCTTTTTAAGGCAATGGTCTCAGATCAGTATACGAAAAAGTTGAGAGAAGGTAACCATATAATTGCCACCCTCTCGTCATTTCTGCCCTCTTGTCATTTCCGTCCCCTCGTCATTTCCGTCCCCTCGTCATTTCCGCGCAGGCGGAAATCTATGACCTCCTGTTATCGCAGAAAACAAGTCGGTCCACTCTGGATTAAAACGTCGAATCAAATGAATCTTCCAACCCCGGTTCCAGCAAACTGTGTTACACATAATGAGTGGCTCTGCGGTTATTCTGCGGGATGCGAGTGGACATAGGCACGCTCAATTCACAAACGAAGTGCAACACCTGTATAAGGTGTTGTTATGGGAAAGA
>JAGGTI010000093.1 GCA_021163775.1 Candidatus Zixiibacteriota bacterium | reverse complement strand
GTGTGGATTGATTGTTTCTGCGATGATTTGTGGTCATAGATTCCCGACTGCTCGGGAATGACAATCCCGCAGATGTCCACAACTGCAGGGTGTCGGGACGTCGGAACACCGACCTACAATAAAACGTCTAAGAAATGTCAATGTCGGAACCGCAAGGCAACCGCAGGTTGGTTGGTTCCGACCTACTGAATAGCTGAAAATGAATTATTCAACAAGCCCTACTTAGCTGAAGCGAGACAACTCGACCTTACCTTTTGTTGTTGAAACCTGACTCGGTTTCATGCTTATTTAGCATCAGTTTGAAACCAAATTGGTCTGTGAGAGAATTGATGAAACCAAATAATCCAAAGCGCGATGATACCAACTCAAAAAAAACCAGGGATTCCGCCAATCCGACTCCGCCCCCTCCGCCCCAGGATTTCATTCGGCAAATTGTCGAGGCTGATGTCATGGCCGGTAAGCACGGAGGAAAGGTCATTACCCGCTTCCCACCAGAACCGAACGGCTTTTTGCATATCGGCCACGCCAAGGCGATAACAATTGACTACGGCATCGCCGAACAGCACGGCGGCACATATCATCTCCGCTTTGATGATACCAACCCGACCAAAGAAGAAACCCGTTATTCCGAAGCTATCCAGGCGGATATTCGCTGGCTCGGCTACGACTGGGGTGATAAGCTATTTCACGCCTCGGACTATTTCGACCAACTCTGCGAATATGCAGTTCGACTCATCCACAATGGCAAGGCTTATGTCTGTGACTTGAACGGTGAAGAAATGCGCGAGTACCGTGGTACGCTGACCGAACCAGGGCGGCCCAGCCCGTATCGCGACCGTACAGTGGAAGAGAACCTCGACCTTTTCGAACGTATGAAAAACGGCGAGTTCGAGGATGGCTCCCACACCTTGCGGGCAAAGATCGACATGGCTTCCGGCAACCTCAATATGCGCGATCCGGTGATCTATCGCATCATGCACGCCACCCATCACCGAACCGGCGATAAGTGGTGTATCTATCCAATGTACGATTTCACCCACTGCCTGTCGGACTCAATCGAAGGTATCACACATTCATTCTGCGATCTCGATTTCGAAGATCACCGCCCGCTGTACGACTGGTTTCTCGATCAACTTGAGGTCCACCACCCACAACAGATCGAGTTCGCCCGACTCAACCTCAGCTATACCGTAATGAGCAAACGGAAACTGGCAGAACTGATTGATGGCAACTTGGTGACCGGTTGGGATGATCCCCGCATGCCCACGCTCTCCGGCCTAAGACGGCGCGGTTTCACACCGGAGGCTATTCGGAAATTCTGCGAAACGATTGGAGTCGCCAAGCGGGCCAGTGTGGTCGATATCGCACTGCTGGAACATATTCTTCGCGAAGATCTAAACCGCACCTCACCCAGAGTTATGGCGGTGCTGAAGCCGCTCAAGGTTGTCATCGACAACTACCCCGAGGATCAAGTCGAAGAAATGGAAGCAATCAATAACCCGGAAGACGAATCGGCCGGGACACGATCGGTACCGTTCTCGCGTGAACTGTATGTCGAACGTGATGATTTTATGGAGGAGCCGGTGAAGAAATTTTACCGTCTCTCGCCCGGTCGGGAAGTCCGTTTGCGCTACGCTTATTTCATCAAATGTGAATCAATCGTCAAAGATGAGAGAACCGGCGAGGTGATTGAGTTGCATTGCACTTACGATCCAGCCTCACGGGGCGGCAACTCCCCCGATGGGCGCAAAGTAAAAGCAACACTCCACTGGGTTTCGGCCACGCATGCGATTGACGCCGAAGTACGACTGTTCGACAACCTGTTTACTAAAGAAAACCCGCTGGACGTTGAAGACAGCAAACACTTTACCGATTACATCAACCCTGATTCATTGACCACCTTAACCGGTTGCAAATTGGAACCATCATTGAAAGACGCCAAACCGGGTGAACGGTACCAGTTTGAGAGGCTTGGGTATTTCTGCATCGACAGCAAAGACTCACAGACCGAAGCACCGGTAGTCAATCGCACCGTCACACTCAGGGACACCTGGGCACGAATCCAAAAGGCACAGACAAACCAAAACAAGCAGAAAAAACAAAAAAACAGAAGTAACTAAAACGTCGGAAATCAGAAAATGCGAGTACGCAAATTGTCAATACTGATTGCGCTGATTGTCATAACACTGTCAACTGTTTCGGTTCTGGCGCAGGGGCCTGAAACATTCGAGCAGGCATGCGCTATTTCAATCAGGTCACAGCGCCCCATACTTCTTGAATTCTATCGCGACGGCTGTGAGTCTTGTGAATTGGCCGCTCGTGAAACAGAATCGGAAACCACTGTCATAAAAGCCCTGCAACGTGTTGTTCACCTCCCGCTCAATGTTATAGAGGGCGAAGGGATCGCACTGGCCGAAAAATACCGGCCGGGCATCTATTCTCCGGTTTTTATTCTGATCAACGCCGAGGGCGATGTGATTTCCCGCTGGACCGGCTACACAGGCGCAAATAGGTTCATCCGCTCGTTAAACACCGCCCTATCAGACATGACAACACTTGATGAGCGCATCGCACGGTGCAAGGCTCATCCCAAGGCGCTGGATGTCCAGTTCCTGGCCAAGTATTACTATGACACCCAGGAATTCGTAAAAGCACGCGACTATTATCGTCAATTACACACGCTCAATTCTCCGACACTGGATCTTCGCTATCAGGTATTCACGGCCACCGCCGAAGCTGTATGGAACAATCAACTATCATTTGATGAGTTGCTGTGGGCGGCAGATGACCTGATAGACAATCCAGCCACAAACAAGCAACACTTCGGGCGGATGGCTCAAATCGTAACCAAAGTTGCCCGCCGTACCGGCGACACCGGCCGTATTAAGAAATACCTGACCGCTGGTATCAAAAGCACTGCGACCCTCAGTGACGACGCCGGAGTGGCCTCACATCGGGATTTGCTAACAGATTACGCTTTGTACGTTCTCGTGGACACGGCCGAAGCTGTCAGTGTCAAACAGAGAGCACTCGGTGACAGTTGGGAGACCGATCCCGCCCGCTACTTCCAATATGCCGAGTGGTGCTTCCAACGCGGTATCAATCTCGAAGAAGCAGAACTCTACGTCCGCACCGCTACCAACAAAGCTTCTGAAGGCAAATTCAAGGCAAAGCATCTTCGACTACTGGCTAAAATTTGTCACGCTTTGGGCAAGACGGACGAAGCTATCACGCTGGGTGAACAGGCGATGGAACAAGACCCATCAGCCTCTTACTTCCTGTCCAAACTGGACAAGTGGCGCGAGAATTGATTGCTGGTTGAGTTAAACATATTCTCGGGACAGTAGCCCATTAGTCAGGATTTAACTAAGAAGACCAGAGCCTTATCGAAAATCCGTCTGGAAATCAACGTTGGCAGGCGCTTCAGCCCATTCTCCCACTTACAAATACAAATCGGATCTCAAGAAGAAAACCGCGCCCCTGGCGAAGGGACGCGGTTCAAAAAGTTCGCTACCAGCAAACGCTTGAGTCTATTTTTTGATTTCTTCCATCAAATACTTGTGCATCGCGCGGGCCGCGACTTTGCCAGCTCCAGCCGCCAGAATAACGGTGGCACCACCAGTCACTATATCACCGCCAGCATAAACACCCTTGCGGGAAGTCTCCATAGTCTCCTCGTTGACTGTGATATTGCCCCACTTGTTAGTATCAAGTCCAGGTGTAGTCGCCTGCACAAGCGGATTTGAGGAGTTACCAATCGCCACCACAACCAGATCGACTTCCATAATGTAGTTGGAACCTTCAATCGGCACTGGCCGACGTCGCCCGGATGCGTCCGGTTCGCCAAGTTCCATCTTAATAAGCTCCATCGCCTTAACCTTGCCGTTTTCATCACCAATGAACCGGATCGGGTTGGTCAACAAATGAAACTGAATACCTTCCGCTTTGGCGTGGTGAATTTCTTCGATACGGGCCGGCATCTCTACTTCGGATCGACGATAAACAATGTAAGCGTTTTCAGCACCCAACCTAAGACCGGTCCTAACTGAATCCATAGCAGTGTTACCACCACCAAGCACGGCGACATTATTACCATGGATAATCGGAGTATCGGTCTCCTCTCCTTTGAACGCCCCCATCAGATTAGAGCGGGTAAGGTATTCGTTGGCTGAGTAGATACCAATCAGGTTTTCACCCTCAATACCCATAAAGTTTGGCAGGCCGGCACCGGTACCGATAAAGACCGCATCGAAACCTTGCTCAAACAGTTCATCGACTGTGTCCAGTTTGCCTATCACGGTCGAGTTCTGGAATTTGACTCCCATCTGAGCCAGAACATCGCATTCAGCCTGTACAATCGCTTTGGGTAGCCGGAATTCAGGGATACCGTAGACCAGCACTCCCCCCGGTTTATGGAGAGCCTCAAAGATTGTTACATCGTGTCCAAGTTTAACCAGATCACCAGCAACGGTGAGCCCGGATGGTCCCGATCCAACAATAGCCACCTTGAGGCCGGTCGGTGGAGCAATTTCAGGTAGTTGAACAAGGTCGTTGTCGCGTTCATAGTCGGCTACAAACCGTTCGAGATGACCAATGGCCACCGGCTTGTGCTTCTTACCCACGATGCAAACCTGTTCACATTGTTCTTCCTGTGGACAGACACGACCACAGATAGCAGGCAACGAATTGGTTGCCTTGATCCTACGGGCCGCTCCCGCGAAGTCCTTTTCGAGGATCAGATTGATGAAGCCGGGAATATCAACTTCAACCGGACAGCCGGCCACGCAGGGTTGCTTGGGGCAGTCAAGACAGCGCATGGCTTCCGTAAGAGCCTGTTCTTCGGTTAATCCACACGGGACTTCATCAAAATTTCTATTTCTGACCTGCGGATCCTGCTCAGGCATAATCGCGCGGGGGATTTTCATCCGTTCTTTCGGCTTCAGTTTTTTTATCACAACAAACTCCGATTATCTTTCAGCAAACTAACAACTTTCAGCGCCAATAGTCTAATTAGGGTATTTGAATGCCCGAACAGCCTTGGTCAATTGACACTTCGGATTCTCAAGCAGTTTTTTCATAGCTGTGCGTTCCTGATCCCGGTAGGCCGACAAACGAGAAACCAGTAGATCAAAATCAACTTTATGCCCATCAAAATCGGGACCCTCAACACAGGCGAATTTCGTCTCACCGCCAACAGACACGCGGCAACCACCGCACATCCCAGTACCATCAATCATCAGTGGATTAAGCGACACCCAGGTTGGCACATCATATTCTTTGGTCAGATTCGCCACCACCCGCATCATTGGGACGGGACCAATCGCCATGACCATATCAATCTTCTCGCCGCTATCAATCAGATTCTTCAAAACATCAGAGACAAAACCGTGGTGCCCGTACGAACCATCGTCAGTACAAATATGCAGTTCATCCGCAACAGCCCTATGTTCCTCCTCATAGAACAGCAAATCCTTGTTCCTGGAACCAATAATGGCGTGGACTTTATTGCCGACCTCTTTCCAGGCCTGTGAAATCGGGTAGATTGGCGCAATACCAATACCGCCCCCGACCACACAAGCAGTACCCCACTTCTTTACATGCGTAGGCAACCCCAGAGGGCCAACACAGTCGGATATCTCACCACCGGCTTCAATCGTTGTCATAAGTGCTGAAGTTTTCCCAACCACCTGATATATAACAGTCAACAAACCGGCATCGCGATCCAACCCGGCGATCGACATCGGCACTCGCTCACCTGTTTCGTTCACCCTGATAATCACAAACTGACCAGCTTTGGCCTTGGTTACCAGACGAGGCACCTCGACCTTCATTTTCCAGATCATGTCACTCAGCGGCTGGTTTTCAATAACCTTAGGCATACAACCTCCAAATCGTTCAAAACTCCGACTAAAATAGGTGAGATTAAGTACCTGTCAAGCAAACTTAATAGATTTGATAACAAGTTACTGATATTATTAGATAGAAGAGATTCGCCCAAAGAAAAGCCGGGCAACCTTTCGGCTACCCGGCAAATCTATTTCAGACTTCAGAATAAACGACTTAGAAAGAGGCCGTTACAGTGAAATACTGATTGTCATCAAACACCTCGGTTTGATTCCAGGCATATTCAAACGTGAGCTTGGTTTCACCCATTTCGTAGGTCAAACCGGCACCCAGCGTCGCGCCGTTAATCCACTCACCCTGTTGCGAGTAGTTGTAACCACCCCGTAGAAAATAGAGGCCGTTGTAACAATACTCGAAACCACCCTGAATCAGATCGTTGGAGAATGAATTCGACCGGAAATTACCACTGAGCATGGCAAAATTCGGTCCATTGTCCAATAAATCATAGGACAGGCCAATATTGAGCGATGCCGGCAAATCGAACGATGCCGCGGTCGGATTGACCGGATGACCATCCATGTAACGCTCGGAACCACGTCCTGAGAATTCCATCTCACCACCGTAGTTCTTCATAGTCACCCCGAGGCGAACCCCATTCCAACCCGGATCGTACATGAAGCCAACGTCGAAAGCCATGCCTTTGGCTGAGACCTCATGGATCTTCTCGTTAATGAACATAGCCGTAGCGCCAAAGGACACGTTGGCCGTGAGCACCCGAGCGTAGGTTACATTCAAGACCGCCAGCGACGGACTGAAGGTGTACCCGGTACCATCAGGACGCTCCTGAGTCGTTTCCTCGATCTCGCCGATCGAAATCACTTTGGCACCTACACCAATTGTCCCGAAATCTTCGATTGAAGTAGCAACACCGACGAAATTCTGGTCGATGTCCGCAATATACGGCAGATAGCTGAACATCGCCTGAGTTCCCTCAAGAGACGCCAACCCTGCCGGATTCCAGTACATTGATTCAATACCATAAGTGTTGGACACAACCGCCCCACCCATAGCTGTACCGCGCGAGCCGAAGGGAATACGCAACTCCTGCGCACCCGCGCTGCCAATTCTAAGGTCGTTCCCCGCATAAGCCGTGGAAAGGCTTAGCACAAGGAGCGCCATAACAACAATAAAGACTTTATGTTTCATGTTTGTCATCTCCTTGCCTTAGTAATACATCAGTACTTCGTCTTCGACGAAGACCGCCATCTTGCCGATCTTGGTACCAAAGCCAGGCGCATCAACTACATAAATGTAGATACCGGATGCAACCGGCAGGTTATTCTCAGTCTGTACATTCCAGAAAGCCGACGATGTGCTTGCATCATTCTTCTCAACCCGATTGATATAGTCACCAGCCAGGTTGTAAATAGTGATCGTGCACTCGGTCGGCAAATTGCTGAAATATATTTGACGGTTACCGACTGCCGGGTCATACGGACCGTAGAGATAGAACGGGTTCGGCACAGCCTTGATAGCCTGCAGTGCCTCTTCGCCCATCGCTACCGCTGTCGGTGCCGAAGGGGAGAACGTAAACACGTCGTTGGTCGCGTTCGGCTTGGCTGTATTGATACGGAAGACCGTTCCCTGCTCAGGCAGATCCTGGTTATAACCTGATGGTACGGTAGCGCCACCGGAAGCATCGGCAGTGGTATCGCCATTCCAGTTAACCAGCACAGTACGATCCATAACAGCGGCCTCTTCACCTGGCCAATTTAACGGATCGGTGAGCATACCCGCCTCAAAGACGTTGTAACCAGCTTCGCCCGGTGTCACGTCAGCGGGAACCTTCCAGTATATCCAATCAGTATATGGATCGTTATTACCACCAGAGATAGAGTGCTCACAGCCACCGGGACCGCAATTATCGGTGCTGTCGGTGAGAACGGCGCCGTAGGATGACATATAGTACAGCGAATCACCGCCGTCATCATATATCCAGGGGATCAAACGCACATCGTCAGACGGATCATCGGGTGTGCTGACACCTATTCTCCAGAGTTCGAAAGGTACCCAGATAGCGGCTCCGGAAGAAAATGCCGCCCAGGCATATCCGCCATTGACACCGGGGTTATCATTCGATCCGGTAAAGCGCATCTCCCAGTCGTAGGCGCCCAGGTTGGCAATTCTGACAGGGTCACCGCGGAAGGTGCGCGCAATGAATGCATCGTAGGGGCCCCGATTACCTCCGCCAGCGGTACCACCGTTGTCACCAGTACTGAACAACCATGCTCCATCACCAACTTGTTGACCATCGGTCGGATAGCCGTCCTCATCAACCTCGGTTGGCACCGGAAAACCGTACCAGGGGGCCGCTCCTGATTCAGGTGGATCAATTGGTCCGGCACCGTTAGCGACAACCTGGAAGCCTGTGAACATTTGTCCCGGAGGAGGTCCTGAGACTCTAACCACAAACCCATCAGTAACCTGATAATTGTCGTCACCCGACTGATTGGTTTGCTCATTGAGCACGATAGTGCTCGCAGTGACGTCATTTAGTCTCCAGTAGAGATCTACAGTAGTAGTAACCGTAGTATCCCATTCCTGATTGGAAAGAATCAGTGAATCAAGGATCGTGTCCACGCAGAGCACGGCGACCCATAAGGAGTCACCTTGATTGAATACTTCACAAGTGTCAGTCAGCGTGTCATACGTATAGTACGCGGCACTATCTTCATAGAAACCAAACACCGTATCAATTACGGGCGGGAACTCGTGGAACGTCACCGAGTAATCATGCCCGGTGAGAACGGACGGGTCCACGATCTCCACAGTAACCACACCCTGCGAAGCACCCGCAGGATGAGCCACATCCAGTGTATCACCGACTATTTCATTGTACTCCTCATTGGCGATCGGCTTCTGAGGCGTGATACTTATGGGAGTTTTATTAGCAGAGAACTGAATCTTTGGCGTAGCATCGATAATATACGCATACGCTTCTACCCTGTAGTAATAGGTGGTTAAGTTATTCAAGGCTGTTCCGGTCAAGTAATCTTGATCAATCACGAAGTAGTGACTAATACCATTATCAGTTCCGGCTCTCACAAGCCTCGTTTCCAGAGCACCAGTTAACGGATCCAGTACTTCGTCAAGAATCTGCGCATCTCCGTTAACAACATCAAAGTTAGCGATACGCGTCCAGGGGCCAGTAGCGGTCTCACCCTGAAGGATAGTATATCCTTCAAAGTTATAGTCGCCGGGGGCGACTTCAGACGTATCAGTCCAGGTCAGGACCAACTCACCATCCAGTTCGGCAACTGTGACAACAGGTGACGCTGGTGGTTCTGGCAGTTTGAAATCGATATCATACGCGGTCTGAGCAAATCTGTCGTAGTATTTCATCACCGAGATGGATGACTTCCGGTCACCACCCATACCTACGACCATAGCACAAAGAATCTCGGTACTGTCACCGGGACGGAAAGTAAGAGGACCAACGGTCTGCATGTGACGCCTGTCGTCAGCGGCGGCATCCAACCAGCCGGTACCCGCGACCACATCGCCTGACATCATGAATCTCGATGGCAAGCCGGTGGTCGGATCGATCTGAACAGATCCGTTATCTTCTAACCCAAGCATATAGTTGTACGCTTCGATAGCGTCATCGGGGTCGGTACCGTTAATGTACTTGTTAAACGAGTACAAACCCATGTTCTCGTATCCCGGCCAATCCTGACCCCACATTTTGGCAACATCATCCATGTCACCGGTATACACCAGTGGACCCTGGAAGAAGTCGATACCAATTGAAGGTGGCGTCGTCCCATAATACTGGTCGCTGTTGGTAGCGTTATAGGTGAAGGCCAGGTCCAAATCAACATCCGTTCCCACCAAATCATCACCGGAACCGCCCAGATCGGGATCGGACCAGATCGAGAACATGCACTGGTTTAGGATCTTGGGGCCTTTGTTATAGATACGGTAGCGAAGGAAGACAACATTACCCAGAGGATCCTCTCGACTGAAAGCAAAAGCTAACTGTTTTACTTCAATCCCAAGAGGAGCGGTCAACATGTTTCCATGAGCGACCGGATTGGCATCGTTGAAGACCGACCAAAGGGTCTGGTCACCAATAATACCAGGTACAATATCCACTGAGACAAAAGTTGAATCCCAGGGATCAGCTGAACTGTCAACGGACCATGTGGTATCATGGTTCATTGGGGCACCCTGATCCACCGGCCAGTTGGTATAGTCATCATTCGGGTTGTCGGCCAGACTGTCCTTGTACAATTTGTACACTTTGAAGGAAGGATCGTCCGGCTGGAACGTACTGTCAGCCATCGGGCCACCGACATATTCACTACTGTATTCAGAGATAGTTACCAGTGTGTCACCGGTAACCGCGTCAATAGCACCAACCCACAGACCGCCGGCATAGTACGGGGACGTTACGTTGGCCCCGGACGAGATGTCAGCCTGAGTGCTGAATGGCCAGTAGGTACCGTAATCGTTACCGAAATAATCGGACAGATCACGGCCAAAGTTACCATGATTGGTAACAAACATAAAGATATTGTTGGCATCGAGATAGGACGTGTTGTCGATCGTCAATGCCGATGATGTCCGAACCGATTTCCCTATGGGTGGAGCCGCCATAAGCGGCACTCCAACCAGGAGAATCAGCAGACAACTCACAAGTTTCAGTTTCATTTTTTCACTCCTCACCTTATTAGAAGGACATCCTTAGACCGACCAGGATCATCCGAGGAGCCCCCCAGTTGGTCGGGTCATTCTGCAGAAGATCGTAACGGTACGCGAACTGCTCGCCTTCGGTCATATCGGAATGGACAAGCTCGGTATTGTCGGCAGATTTCAACAAACCTTCATCACCTTCAAGATATCCGGTAGCATCAGGCTGGCCAGTTCCTTCGTACACCGTACCTACATTTTCGTGATTAAGAAGATTCTTAACCACCAGATACGGAACGAGCTTATAGTCACCAACATTGAACGTGCGCTCCACCTTGATATCAAGAGACATCGTCCACGGCATATGCGCCGAGTTGATTGGGCCGGTCGGATCCTGAGTCACCGACTTGGCCGCAATAGCATCGTACACGTAGGCCGGGGTGTAAGGCAAACCGGAGGCTAACTGAAAGAGCGCATTGAAACCAAAGTTCTCCAGCGGATAATATTCGCCAAACCTCGGTCCCTCGCCTGCTTTAGTACGAATATCCAGCATGCCTATGATGCTGTGACGCTGATCATAGTCAAGCGGGTTGGTAACCTTTGGAGTCTTGCCGGGGTTCTTCCAGGCAATATTGTAGGTGCTCTGTGAGAAAGAACCAGTGCCATTGGCATAACTCAACGAATACTTGAAACTCGCGCTGATGTTACGAGTCCGACGCATGGTCAGGCTAAAATCAACACCCTTAATAGTTCCATAGTCCTCGTTAGAATAGAAATCGTACGCCTTAGGAATGGCCGCCTGATGGAAAATCTGCGTAAGCTCTTTCACGTCCTTGTAATAGGCGGTCAGATCAAACGCGACGTTTTCACCAAGTTGGTGGCTCATGCCGACCTCATACTGAGTAATTGTCTCAGGTTTGAGGTTCGGACTCGGGAACGGGAAGTATGAACCCGACACTGGTCCGATTCGACTCTCAAGGAAATTATAGTTAGTGTACAAGTTGGTCAGATCCGGACGCTGGTAGAAAATACCGTAGTTGATATGCATCTGGGTCTTGTCGCTAATCGGGAACGAGATACCCAGACGCGGAGACAAGCGACCAAACTTCTCTGAATCCTCAAGGTCAACTTCGTCGATCGTAAGATCGGCAGTACCATCACCATCAGGATCAAACGGCTGTTCTACATTCTTGATCCTTAGAGCCTTATAATCATAATAATCATAGCGCAGGCCAGCCTGAACAATTAATCCCCGGTATTCCAAGCGATCCTGTACGAACAGCCCGAGGTTGATCGGGTGCTTGGTCGCGGATTCAAAATTGTCAGAATCTTCAACATTCCCGGTGCTGTCGAAACCGTAGAAATTCACGGTACCCGGATTAAACCCGGTCACACTGGTGGGGGTCAAATCACGGAAACGGCGCAGAGTGTGACGCTGGAAATCAAACCCTGCCAGGATTGTGTTTTCGCTGTTCAATTGCGAAGTGATGGTTCCCTTAAAACCGAGATAAGAAGACTGCCGATCAAGGTAGTCATCATAAATATGCGGGTCGTAACCCAGCAGTGAATCCTCTTCCGATCCAGGCGTGATGTGTAGAGTGGTGTCATCACTCAGCCAACGGATACGGCCTTCCTGGAACAGCTCGTAATCATCTCGTTCCGGATTGGAATAGCCGCGATTGTAAGCCGCGTAATCATCGTAAAGAATTCCATCACCACGAAACCTGCTGGTCTTGAAGTACGAGGCACTAAGATTATAGAATGTCTCGCTGTTCAGGGTATGAGTAATCTTGGCGTTGATGCCAAGATTCTTATCCTCATATAGCGGACAGTAGCGCACCTGCTCCAGATAGTCTGGATTCAGATAACTGTGCGTGTACATCTGCCACTTGTCAATTGATCCGTTACCATTCAAGGCAAGTTTGAGATTGGGTGTGAAGTTGTAGTCAATCTTACCTTGGTATGACCAGCCAGCCAGGCTGTTCGACGGCTTCCGCCATGGGTTATCCATGGCACCATCCAAACCAAATTCGGAGGTGATTTTATACATCCTGGACGAAGGTTGCCGATCGCCAAGATAGCGTCGCTCACCCGAGACAAAAAAGAAGCCATCTTCCAATCCGGGTAAAGGTCCGCTGAAGTCACCAGAGTAGTAGTTGTGATCGAAATCGTCGTAGCCGAATTCACCCGCGACATTATCCGTCAACACTTCGACATTGCCGTGGTATTCGTCACCACCAGAGTTAGTCGTGACGTTCACAATACCAGAGGCCACGTGGCCATACTCAGCCGAAAACGCTCCGGAAGTAACCGAGACTTCCTTGATAGCGTTGTTGTTGATGTTGGCTGTGGAAATACCGGTCAGTGGATCCTGCTGTGAAAAGCCGTCCACATAGTAGGCGACTTCTGACGGCCGACCGCCACGCATATTGATTTCCGAACCGGTTGAAGTGATTGATCCACCTCCGCGCTGGCGAACGCCTGCGTTCGAATTCATCCGAACAACACTATTCTGAATACCAACCACCTGCTCAAAACCGCGAGTTGGCATCGCCAATAGTTCGTCGCGCGAAATAATGTTCACCGAAGTCGTCTTGTCCTCGATGATCAGCTTGCGCTCGGCAACTACCCGAATCGTGGTTCCGATGTCGGTAGCTTTCGAACTCATGGTCTGCGACTGGTAGGTTGTAAGATCGACAGAAACCGAAATATTCGAGATCTCCACCATCGCATAACCCACCGAGCTTAACTGCAGGGTGTAAGTTCCGACTGGCACATTGATGATCATGTAGTGACCATCAACATCAGTAGATGCACCCAGGTTAGTCCCTACGACCATCACCGTGACTCCAACGACAGGTTCGCCGCTTTGAACATCGGTGATTACGCCACTAATAGATCCTGTGGTGGCACCCCATGAAAGGGTAGCACCAACACACAGAAACACCAGTGCCGTCAATAACACTCTTGGTTTCATACCAATTCTCCTCCTTGCTATAGTTCTGGTATGTTTATTCATCTGCTTGATGTATCGACCGAATAGGTCGAATGATTTAGCAAAAGGCATCCGTCTTCTCCGTGACATGAGTTACGTGCAATCCGAGCACACACCTCCTTTTGAACCTTAACTAATCATATATGACCCAATTATACAAATAGATGTCAACCAAAAAAGGTCACCAACTCAGCCCCCCATCGCATCCTATTCAGACGCACAGAAACGGCACATGGCAAGTGCCACAGGTTAGGTACAAAATACCGATAAATCATCCGCACAGAATCCGCCGCATATTTTAGACGGAAATAGTGATTCGTGACCCAATACAAAGGAGATCACAATTATCCGAAATCGATGCCAAGCGAAACCATATACTACACAACAGATTACCCCTCATCTTGAAGCACCGGAGAAATTGAGTTCTCGCGGAAGATAAGGCTATAGGTGTAGCTCCAAAGTGCCGACTTAATGTTGTAATGAGTTGTTATTCAATTGGATCGAGCAATCTGGCTGGTTTCGCGACACTTGGGTAATCTCCAGAGCCATCCAATCGACCTGTAGTCAAACCAACCATGCCCCGCGGGAATCCGATGGGTCGTACGAATCGATTCCCACTATTGGAGAAAGAATGCATATTGCTGAGCCAAAAACAGATACGATCATATGTAAGGACACCAATCTGATCGATGGACGGTACTCGCTTGAGGATCTAATCGATCTGGATCGCCTTCGTGAAATTCTCGAGAATTTCTCACAAGCTACCGGCTTGACAACAAGCTTGGCATCTCACCCTGACCAGGAGATTCTCGTAGCCACCGGCTGGCAAGACGCCTGTACCCGATTCCACCGAGCCTGTCCCGAATCAGCCGCACATTGCCAACAAAGTGACATCAATCTCACATCTGGGTTATGCGAACAGAAAGAGTGTAACTTTAATCTATGCGGTCTGGGGCTTGTGGAAGGCGCCACCCCGGTTATGATCAAGGGCCAGCATATGGCCAATTTATTTACCGGGCAAGTGCTGTTCGAAAAGCCGGATATGGAAAGATTCCGACAGCAGGCCACTCAGTACGGATATGATCCCGGCGACTACCTTGCTACCATCAGCGAAATACCAATTATCACCGAATTGCAACTTAGTAAATCGCTTTCGACCCTCGCCGGTATTGCCTCGATGATCGGCGAGCAGGGGCTGGCCAATCTCAAGCTCAAAGAAACCACAGAAACCCTGGAAAGGGAGATCACTGTACGTAAGTCCGTAGAATTGGAGCTACACCGAAATAGCGAACATCTAAGCTCAATTCTTGAATCAACGGCCGATGGAATACTGGTAATCGATGGTAGTGGCAAGATCGTCCGCACCAACGAGCGATTCCTCCAAATGTGGCATATTCCTACCAATCTGGTCAAATCCGACGATGACGACCAACTGCTGACCTACGTGCTCAAGCAACTCGTAGACCCGGAAGGGTTTCTCTCTGGGGTGCGGCGTCTATACAATTCGACCGAGCGATCTATAGACACACTCCATTTCAAAAATGGTGATATATTCGAGCGATACTCCTGCTCACTCACGGGAAACGGCAACCCAACCGGAAGAGTGTGGAACTTCAGGGATATTACCGAACGCGAGCAGGCGAAAGAGAGATTGCGGAAAAGTGAACAGAAAGTTCACGCCGCTTTCAATCAAACATTCCAATTTATGGGCCTTCTTGATTGTGATGGAACTTTGTTAGAAGCCAATCAAACAGCTATAGAATTCGCTGGAATTGAAGAAAAGGAAGTCCTGGGTAAGCCATTCTGGGAGACAGTATGGTGGACCCATTCTGTTGAATTGCAAGACAAATTACATGATGCCATTAATCAGGCGGCAAATGGGCAACTCATGCGTTTTGAAGTAACCCATGTAGCCTATGATGAAACTCTTCATTATGTTGACTTTTCACTTAAGCCTGTAAAGGATGAGTCAGGTAAAGTGAGACATTTAGTTGCTGAAGGTCACGACATCACCGAGTACAAGCAGGCGGTGGAGGCACTGCGGGAGAGTGAAGAACGATTCCGCACCGTAGCAGATTTTAACTACGACTGGGAGTACTGGGTGGATCCCGATGGAAAACACATCTATGTTTCGCCATCCTGTGAGCGGATTACTGGATACCGCGCTGACGAGTTCGTTCTGAATCCAGATCTGCTAATGAGCATTATCCACCCCGATGACCGCAGTAAGGTTGTTGCCCACAAGCACAAAGCAACAGAGACAGGTGAAATACTTCCGATAGACCTCCGCATTGTCTCCAGTAGCGGCGAGGAACGCTGGATCGGCCACGTTTGCCAGTCGGTATACAGTGACGACGGATGTTACCTGGGTCAACGAGGTAGCAACCGCGATATCACCAAGCGCAAACAGGCGGAAGCAGAACGGCTCAAATATAGCCAAGAACTACAGGTGGCCAATCGCCAGTTGCAGGCCCACCAACAGGAATTAGAGGAATTCACCTATACCGTCTCGCACGATCTCAAGGCTCCAGTAGTATCGATCTCAGGGTTCGTTTCACTGCTCTCCGACAAAATCGGAGAACAACTTGACAGTACTGCCCAAAGGTACCTGGAGCGAATAGAGAGCAACACCCACACCATGGAAGAATTGCTCCGCGATCTGCTAGAACTGTCTCGTATCGGTCGAATCGATGAAGAAATCGACACAATTGATATGAACGTCCTGGTTGACGACGTAATCGCCGGCATGGCAATCATAGCCATACCGCAAGGGGGTAAACTTATACGCCTGGGTAATTTACCGTCATGCGTGGCTCGTCCTCGACGAATCCGGCAGGTACTCACTAATCTGCTTGACAACGCCGTAAAATATATGCCGGAGGAAAACGCGGGACAGATCGAAATCGGCTACAATGCTAACAAGAAAGATCCTTCAGGCCGTACAGGTGCTTACTTTGTTTGTGACAACGGTCGGGGCATTCCCATCGAATACCACAACAAGATTTTCAAGCTTTTCCAGCGCGGCCCAGGGAGCCAATCGGTCGCATCTGGCACTGGTGTAGGTTTGGCCGCCTCACGACGTATTATCGAAACCCACGGCGGTCACCTTTGGTTCGAGTCGGAAATAAACCAGGGAGCAACATTCTTTTTCACTCTGTCCAATAACAGTGAAGCTGGCCAATAAACCGCATAAAGTATCTCGAATAACGAGACAAAATATTCGAAAAGCAGACAATAGCACCTATCGTCAATAATAGTGCTAGCGTAAGGTGATTACCGTAACGCATTACCATAACACAAGTTACGAGAACAAACAGCCCATTCCAAGCCTCACCTGCTTATTAAAACGATCAAACAACCGATAACAATAATCAGGGAATCTACTGATGTAGATATTGATGAGGGATCGGAAAATGTCAAAACGATTTCTGATAATGCATATTGAGGACAACGATGACCACGCCGAACTGGTGACGGCGGTAATATCGCAGAGCAAAATGGCCTGCGACATAATGCGCCTCACCGATGCTGAAGCCGCGTCCCATTATCTTTTGGACCAAACCGAATCTAAACTTGAGCGGACCCTTAAAATACCGGATTTGATACTCCTGGATCTGAACCTGCCTGGTATCTCCGGTTTGGAGTTCCTCGAACGGCTCCGTCAGGATCCACTGACCATGTCGGTACCGGTTATTGTGTTAACGACCTCAGGTCGAGAGGATGAAATCAAAACTGCTTATCAAAAAGGGGCCAATAGCTACATTGTAAAACCGGCTCGATATGATGATTTCGTAGTGAAACTAACTGAAATGAATATGTACTGGGGAGAGACTGCCGAGGTGCCAGGCTCAACTGTGCTTGCGACGCTACCGTGATTCCTGATATAGCCCCAGGGAGAACAACTATGAAAATACCAGTCGATGGACGGCACTTACCGATTCAAACACGCACCGAAAGCGTCCTGATCGTTGACGACAATCCCGATCATGCCACTTTGGCCAGCACCTCACTCGAACGCTCTGGCTGGCCAACGATTGATTCGGTAGCAACCCTCGCAGAGGCCTTTGACACCATCAAACAACGCCATTATGATCTGCTCCTAATTGACTACTGCCTCCCTGATGGCTTTGGCCTGGATTTGATAGATTGGGTTCGACAAAATAGTGCCGTAGTCATTATGAGCGGAATGGGGTCGGAAGAAATTGCGGCCGAAGCTATTAAGAGCGGCGCCAATGATTACCTGGTAAAAAATACGATATTCCCGGAAGTCCTGCCTGATGTCGCCTCTCAAGCTGTGGATCAATTTAGGGCTAAGACTCAACCCAAAACAAGCTCCCGGCTTGGTAAGCAAGTACTGAAAGTCACAGCCTCACCATCAAAACCAAAAAAGACTCAGAAGCAACAAAGCACACAGAGTCGCCTGATTCAAACAGTTTCTCGAATTCGGGAACCGTTGACCAAACTGCTGGCGGACAGTCCCGCCGCCTCACCTGAAACGCAGGCGAAGCACCTGAAAACAGCACTGGCCAACTGTGATAAAATCGTTAAACTGATCAAACAAACACCAAAAAACAGCCTCCCATAAACCTGCTGAAATACGCGCTAAGAATTCCGATAAAATCGTTTTTGGTCATCACCGTCGGCAAACCGACCTTTATTGATCACATCTATAAGCTCCACCACAAAATCGGTCAGGGTGACTTTCGCACGAAAACCGAGCCGGTCGGCTATACGCGAGAAATCTACCCGGTAGTTGCGAGGATCAACTTTCCCCTCTTGAAAGCGAACCTGAGCTGACGGTAGACGCTGTTGCAGTAATTCCACCACCATTCGCTTGGTGTAGTTCTCCCCCGGACTGCCTACGTTGAACACCTGTTCGGCAACAGCAGAAGGTTCCGCATCCAGCACCAGCCCTATCGCTCGGGAAATATCATTCACATGACAATACGGCCGCCAGGTATCGGCGTCATAGACAAGCAAATCTCTGCCAAGTGCCAACTCGCGGGTGAACTCGTTGATTGTCAGATCGAAACGCATCCGGGGCGAAAGTCCGTAGGCAGTGGCACACCGAAGGATAGTCGAGGCAAAATCAAACCGACTGGTCGATTCCAACAAATAGCGTTCTACTTTCACTTTGGTTTCGGCGTAGAGCGACTGGGGGTTGAGTTCGGCGTCTTCCCTGGCTTCGCTGTCAGTTTCACGCAGACCGTAGTTACTGCAAGTTGACATGAAAACCAAGTGCTTGATATCACGCCCAACGAGTTGGTCAATCAGGTGGATGGTCCCAATATCGTTGATTTGCTGAGCTAAATCAGGGTACTTCTTACATACCGGATCGCCCACCAGCGCCGCTAAAAGGACAACATCGGTGACATCCCGAAGTGCTTCCCGCACAGTAGCTTCGTCGCACAGATCACCATGAATGAAACTGAAAGATGGGTTATTGAGAAGATCAGCGATAGCTGAATGGTTATCATAGAGCAGAGCATCCAGGACACGAACCCGATAGCCCTGTTCCAACAGCACCCGCACCAGGACCGAACCGATATACCCCGCCCCACCAACGATTAGGATGTGCTGATTTGTTTCAGACGACAAAGTGTTCTCCAAAAGTTTAGTTCTGTGCTGTCAGGCGACTCCGCCTGACAGTTGGTCAGGTGTCGGACAGGAGCCCTGCGCTCCTGCCATTTTCGGCAGATGTGGACATCTGCCGGGCACTTGAAGAAGACGGATCTACCCTACGACACTATTCACAGATAACGTACAATGAAGACAGATGCAAGTGGGTTTACATCACATCAAGAATTCGGTTGCGATCATGCGGTGCGGCTTGCATATTCTATGAACAAGTTTGACCTAAATGGTGATAACTGCGGCTCGTGAGCCGTGTGCCCTAAGAAGTTGCAGGACAATATGAAAGAACTCTTATCTGGAAATGAAGCAATCGCTCGCGGTACCTGGGAAGCCGGTGTCAAAATGGCCGTGGGCTACCCCGGAACCCCGTCGACCGAAATCCTCGAAACTGTCGTCGCAAAATTCCCCGACCTCTATGCCCAATGGTCGCCCAACGAAAAAGTAGCGTTTGAAGTTGGTATCGGCGCCTCTTTGGGCGGTGCCCGAACTCTGGTAACGATGAAACATGTCGGCCTGAACGTGGCCGCCGATCCGTACATGACGTTTTCATACACCGGAGTCGGGGGCGGTTTTGTCGTAATTTCGGCCGATGACCCCGAAATGCACTCCTCGCAAAACGAGCAGGATAACCGGATCTTCGCTCGGTTTGCCAAGACGCCGTTCCTTGATCCGTCCGACTCACAGGAAAGCAAAGATATGCTCCTGACGGCGTTCGACATCTCCGAGCAGTTCGACACCCCGGTCATGTTACATATGACCACACGCATCTCACACTCCAAGGGGATTGTCGAGTTAGGCGAACAACAGAAACCCGAACAGACGAAATTCGTCAAAAATCCGGCCAAATATGTGATGGTCCCCGGTCACGCTCGCGGACGTCACGCGGTAGTCGAGGAACGCCGTGCCAAATTGGCTGACTATTCCGAACAGACGCCGCTCAATGTTGTCGAGAACAATGGTTCAGAAATCGGTATTATCACCGGCGGTATCTCGTATCACTACACCAAAGAAGTGGTACCGGATTTTGACTATCTGAAAATCGGTTTCGGATGGCCGCTACCGCTTAAAAAGATCGCGGAGTTTGTCAAGAACCATAAGCGGGTAATTGTGATCGAGGAACTGGAACCGTTCTACGAGGACCAGATCAAAGCGGCCGGAATAAAAGTCGAAGGCAAACAGTACTTTGGCGTCTGCGGCGAACTGTCACCGGCGCGAGTCGCCAAAGGTCTGGTTGACGCCGGTCTGCTGAGCAAGGCTCCGCCAGTGGCGTTTGAACCGGAAGCTCTTTTCCCGCGCCCGCCAGTGCTCTGCCCCGGTTGTCCTCACCGCGCACCGTTTATGGCTCTCAAGAAACTAAAAGTGGCTGTTGCCGGAGATATTGGTTGTTACACCCTGGGCGCTCTACAACCGCTGAACGCCATGGACACCTGCATCTGCATGGGGGCATCAATCGGTACCGCTATCGGCATGGAAAAAGTCGATGGCTCCGAAAAAGGAACGGTGGCTGTAATTGGTGATTCAACTTTCTTCCACTCCGGCATCACCGGCCTGGTCGATGCGGTTTACAACAGTAGCAACGTCACCGTGATGATTCTCGACAACAGCGCCACCGCTATGACCGGCGGTCAACAGCATCCGGCTACCGGAACAACACTTATGGGCAAACCGGCACCGGCGATTGATATTGAGGCGCTCTGTAAGGGTCTCGGCATCACCAATTTCCGCAAAGTCGACCCGTATGATTACCAGGCAACCCACACAGCCATCAAAGAAGAGATCAACAAAAAAGGGCCATCGGTGATTGTCACCAACCGACCGTGTGTCCTGATGCCCAAGCGGATTATGGATGAACCTTACGCGGTCATTCTCGAAGAATGCACCGGTTGCGCCGCCTGTTTCAAGATATCGTGTCCGGCCATTGCCGCCTCGGATGAACTGAACGAGCGAGGTCGTCCCAAAGCGGTTATCGACCCAACCCAGTGCACCGGTTGTTCCGTGTGTGCTCAGATCTGTAAACCTGAGGCGATTGTCCTCCAAAGCCAGTTGGTGAAAGCGTAGGTGCCCACGATGTCTGACAGCAAATTTGATATACTGATCGTTGGGGTCGGAGGCCAGGGCGTCTTGTTGGCGTCGGAAATTATTTCGCAGGTGGCGATGGATGCCGGCCTGGATATCAAAAAATCAGAAGTGCACGGCATGTCACAGCGCGGTGGTGTGGTTTCATCGCACGTCAAGATTGCCGAAAAAGTCTATTCCCCGGTGATTAATCACGGCCAGGCCGATGTAATGATATCGTTCGAGCAGGCCGAAGGGCTTCGCGCCGCCGACTGGCTCAAAAAGGACGGTTTGGCGGTAGTGTCGCGTACCCGTCTGGTACCGGCGATTGTAACTTCGTCGAAAGATTTCTCCTACCCTGACGATCCGATCAGCGACTTGCAAAAGAAAGTTAAACGGATGATCCCAGTCGATGCCGACAGTATCGCTCTCGAACTGGGCAACCCCCGGCTGGTCAATACGATCCTGCTGGGTGTGCTGTCCAACTACACTCCGTTTGGCAAGGACCAATGGATTGAGGCTATCAAGAAACGGGTCAAACCGAAATTTGTAGACATCAACCTGACCGCGCTTGATCGTGGACGAAAAATAACCCTGGAAACAGCAGGAGCCGCCGAGTAACCATGGCTCAACATATACTCATCATCAATCCGGGATCGACCTCGACCAAGACCGCCCTCTTTGACGACGACCAAAAAGTAGCCGAAGAGGTCGTCCGTCATGACCCGAAAGAACTGGCTCGATTTGATAATGTCGCCGATCAGTTCGACTATCGCATGGAAGCGATCAATAGCTGGATCGACTCATTAAAACTGACCAACGGCCAGATCAAAGCTGTGGTCGGACGTGGCGCACCTTTGAAACCGCTTGAAGGTGGTTCTTACGAGATTTCTAAGCAACTGCTTGACGATGTCAAGACCGGACGGTATTCCAACCACGCTTCCAATCTCGGAGCAATCATCGCCAGTCACCTTGCTGAGCGGTTTGGGGTCCCATCCTTGATAGCCGACCCGATCACCGTTGACAATTTCACCGATATCGCGCGACTCAGCGGTGTACCGGAGATCAAACGAAAATGTCGCTCGCACGCCCTGAATATCAAAGAAGTCTCGCGACGCGAGGCGGCCAGAGCAGGCAAACAACTCAGTAACGTCAACTACATCACGGTTCACATGGGTGGAGGTATCTCAGTGGCCGCCCTTGAAGGTGGACGGGTGGTTGATGTCAACGATGGCCTGCTCGGTATGGGGCCGTTCTCCCCTGATCGGGCGGGGGCACTTCCGATAAGCGGTGTGCTTGAACTCTGTTTCTCAGGTGAATACACCCAAAAAGAGCTGACCGACAAATTCTCCAAAAAGTCCGGACTGGTCGGCTACTTAGGTGAGGCTGACCTGCGCAAGGTCGAAGAGATGATCGACTCCGGCAACAGAAAAGCACAGCTTTGTTTTAACGCTATGGCATACCAGATCGCCAAGGAAATCGGGATCGCGGCAACGGTCCTGAAAGGCGAGTTTGAGGCTATTATCCTCACTGGCGGCATGGCCAACTCCAAGCGGCTGGTGGATGGTATTTCTGAGCGCGTCGCCTGGATGAAACCTGTTATCGTTGTACCGGGTGAATTTGAAATGGAAGCGCTCGCCGCGGCCGGAATCAGGTTCCTCTCCGGCACAGACAAACTCAAGAGTTATTAGACAGACGGATATACCAACAGTATGAAGCATGATCCAATACTATCTTCCGATCAGTTAATTGAACGAGCTACTGCCATTGCCAATGAAGGCCGACGCAAGACGGTCGCGGTGGCCGCGGCGCAGGATGCTGATGTTATCGGCGCTGTGGCACAAGCTCAAGCCGATGGTTTTCTCAATGGCACGTTAGTTGGCAATGAAAAGAGAATTCGCTCACTGGCTGATGAGAGCGGTATCGATCTGAGTCAACTCACGGTCATTAATGAACCGGATATTACCAAAGCGGCTCATACAGCGATTGGGCTGGCATCGGATAAAAAAGCGGACATCATCATGAAAGGTTTCCTGGCGACGTCCGCGATCCTGAAAGTCGTGCTCGACAAACAGTATGGGTTGCGCGGCGGAAACGCCCTTTCACACTGTGCCGTGCTTGATATCAAAGGATACGACCGTCTGTTGAATTTCACCGATGGCGGCATGATTGTCAAACCTACTACTGATCAAAAATATCAGATCATCGACAACGCCGTGCTTGTCGGCAGGGCGCTCGGTCTTTCGCCCGTACGAGTGGCGCTATCAGCGGTGCACGATCCGAGCTTGCTCGAAAAAGCTTCCACCCAAATAGATGATATCGTTGTTGAAGGCCCGCTCAGTTTCGAAGCGGCAACATCGGCTACTGCCGCAAAGATATCGCATCCGACCAGCCAGGTCGCCGGACAAGCTGATGTCTATGTTGTGGATTCGATCGAAGAATGCAACGTAGTCGCGAAGGCTCTGATAAACTTCGCCGAGGCGGTTTTCTGTGGTGTTATTGTCGGTGCCAGAGTGCCAGTTTCATTGGTATCACGAACTGACACCATCAAGAACAAGAAAGCCTCATTGGCTACCGCCTGCGTAATCGCCGACTACTACGCCCTGAACAATGTCTGGGAAAATTAGGCTATGGCAACTTTTCAAATACCTGACGTTCACGATTTTTCCGGCCTGCTCAAACGGGCACAGGAAAAAGCATCCGACACCAAACCGAGAGCCGCGCTTATAGTACCCTCGGAAACCAAAACCCTGCTGGCTTTCCTAAAGGCGACCGCGCTTGGTCTGATCGACCCGACTATCATTGGCGATGAAGCCCTCCTGACAACAAACGCCAAAACGGATAACCTTGATCTGGGTGGGGTCAAAGTTATTGATGTCAATCAGCCGGACGTAGCGTTGGCAACGGCCGCTAAGATGGCCGAAGCGGGTGAGATCAATATGCTCGTTCAGGGCCGCATGGATTGGGATGAACTGGTAGTACGGTTATCTGAATCAGAGTCATCGTTCGTAGCGCGCGGTCACATGCTGACTCATATAGGTGTGCTTAAACCATCGGAATATCCCAAACTGCTTATGATCACCGATGGTCTGGTCAATGCCCAACCCGATCTGAAAACCAAGCTCGGCATTCTTGGTAACTTAGGCAAAGCCTCCGACGCTTTCGGCCTGCCTAACCCCAGAACAGCGGTGGTCACAGCGGTGGAAGCCATCTACCCGCAGATGCCGGCCACCTGCGACGGAGCGGTGCTGGCCAAGATGTCAGAACGAGGTCAGATCAAGGGTGTGGTAGTTGATGGGCCGTTGTCGTTCGATGTGGCTATTGACCGCGAGGCGGCTGAGTCCAAAGGAATCACCAATTCGTCGGTCGCAGGCGAGGCGGACGCCATGCTGGCGTCATCGAAACAGGTCGCGCAGGGTATTTACCACGCCATGTCGCTCTATGCCACATGTGACACCGGCGGCGTACTGGTTGGCGGTCGGGTACCGGTGGCGATCAACTCCGTGACCGACTCACACGACTCGCGATTTCATTCGATCTGCCTGGCAGTTCTGCTGTCCTGACGTAGAAGTGCCCGGCAGATGTCCACATCTGCCGGATGTCGGAACCAGACCATCCTGAGCCAATCGAAGGACGGGCGGTTTCGCCTCCCATCACATGACACACATACCATCATCCAGGCCCCTATTGTCATTCCGGCTCCCTCGTCATTCCCGTGAAGACGGGAATCCATGACCACTAATCTTTGCAGAACAGATGCTCGATTGCATTGGAGCAAAAGCCCAAACTGATTCTTTACTGCTTTTCCGGGAGGTGAGTGGACATGGCCCCCCCGCCTTCGCGGAGGGTGACGGTAGTATGCGCAGGGGTGACGGTAGTAGTAGATACCGTCTTGTCAGTCAATGAGAATATTGCGGATTAAACGGTTTTTTTGCAATCAGCATAGCTCGGCTGATAAGCAATAGCTTTCGCATTGCCGCCACCAGAGCCAGCTTTTTGGG
>JAGGTI010000018.1 GCA_021163775.1 Candidatus Zixiibacteriota bacterium | reverse complement strand
CCAAAGGGAAAATAGAGGATTGCACCAAAGAACAACGAATAAGCAGTCATGCGCAAAGCACCATACTTTCGCACCAGCATCTTGCCAAAAATCGTGTAGTAGGCCCAGGCGATGACCGCTACGATAATGATTAGATCACCCTTCAGGTACTCCCACCCAAAATCAGCTAATCCGGACCACATAATGCTCATCACTCCGCCCGTTGCAACCGCGATTCCGACCGCACGCCGCACGGTTGATTTTTCACGAAGATGTAATACCGCCAAGACAAACACCCAGATCGGCGTGGTGGCAAACAGGAAAGCCCCGTGTCCGGCACCGGTGAGCGACTGACCGACCAGAAACAGAGTCTGATTGAACGGGACAATGATCGCCCCCAGACCGATAATTTTCCACCAATCGGCTCGCTCAATTCGCGGTTCGCGTTTCTTGAAATAGACCATCGCCAATAGCACTATTGATGATAATATGTAGCGGAAGAAAGCAAACGTGTACGGTTCGATGATACTGAGGCCGTACTTGGCAATCGGATAGCAAATCCCCCCGAGTGTCTGTAAAACGATCATCGCGGTCGCAAAAACCCAAAACGGCGGACGACTGGAAAGAGTCGGGTATTCAGACGGCGTGGTCATGGCAAATTATCTATCTTGGTGCCCCAATGCTTGCGTTGAGATTCCGTGTCCGGCAGATGTCCACATCTGCCGCTTGGTCGCGACACACAATGGCGGAACCACCAAGGGGTTCCGCCCTATTACTGTCAGGTTGCAAGCAACCTGACCTACATATGGTGTCGGGCGACTCTGCCCGACACATGGACCGTCAGGCAGGGTCACCTGACGGCACTTAATCCTATAGCAACCCCCGATGCAAACCACCATCGACCGGAATCGATGCTCCTGTGATATACCCTGCCGTTTCGGAAGCGAGAAAAGCAACCGTCGCGGCCAACTCCTCAGGTTTACCAACACGTCCAACCGGAACATCGGCGGCCAAGACCTGGGCCGCCTCGCGCGGCGTAACACCTGCCGCTTCGGCTCGTTTTTTTACCAGCGAAGCCAACCGCTCGGTAGCAGTATAGCCGGGACAGACACAGTTGGCCGTGATACCATGTTTGGCATAGGTATTGGAAACAGTTTTGCAAAAACCAGTCACTCCGGCACGATAGGCATTCGACAGAATAAGCTCGTCCATTGGTTGCAACACGGCGACCGAAGTAAGATAGATCAATCGACCCCATTTCTGTTCAATCATATCAGGCAGAAACGCTCGAGTTAAACTAACCGCTGAATCCAACAACAACTTACCAGCCTGAGACCAGGCGTCTCCGGAATGTTCAAGGAAAGGACCAGGCGGTGGACCACCACTGTTAGCAACAAGTATGTCAAGCACACCTTCCCGCACATGTTCACGAGTGGCGTTAATTATTTTCACCCGATCAGCCACGATAGACACATCACCAACCGCAAGTCCCACCTTGGTACCAGTTGCTTTCTCGATCTTTGTAGCCGAGGCAACCAACCTGTCATAATCACGACCGTTAATCACCAGTTCGACACCCTCGGCCGCCAGAGTAGCCGCTACCGCCGCTCCCAAACCAGCCGAGGCACCACAGACAAGCGCACGTTTACCTTTCAGGCCAAAATCCATCAGGCCTCAACCTTTGCCAGTTCAAACGGTAGTGCGGCACCAGTTTTACAAGCTCGCTCAAAGTCACGTAGTTTGAAACGTTCGTTCGGCGAGTGGATATTGTCGTTGTTCTGGCAGTAACCGATCAGAAGCGTATCGACTCCCAGAATACTCTTAAAGTCGCCCACGATCGGAATTGACCCGCCCTCTTTCATAAAGACCGGTTCCTTGCCAAATCCAACTTTGATAGCTCGACTTGCGGCATCAAGCCACGGGCCTTCGTTAGGTACAACGACAGCTTTTGCGCCACCGAGCTGGTCGACTTTTACTTTGACTGACTTGGGTGCGATCTTCGTAAAATATCTGGCAATTTTTTGACAGATATCATTCGGATCCTGATTAGGCACTAACCGCATCGTGATTTTGCAAGAGGCATACGATGGAATAATCGTCTTGGCCCCTTCGCCCTGGTATCCACTGGTGATACCGTTGACATCGCAGGTAGGACGCGACCAACATCGCTCGAAAGTTGAGTAACCTTTCTCACCGTGTAGCTCGGGGACTCCCAGATTCTTGAGATACTTTTTCTTATCGTATGGCAATTTTTTGAACTGCTTTCGTTCCCAGGCCGAGACCGGACGCACACCTTTGTAGAAACCTGGGATGAGAACTCGTCCGTCTTTATCGTGAAGTTTCGCAACCATCTGACAGAGGACATTTCCCGGATTGGCAATCGCGCCACCGAAACTGCCAGAGTGAACATCGGCTTTGGGACCATAGACATACAGTTCAACGGCGGCGATACCGCGCAAACCGAATGTCACCGCCGGTAGCGTGGGGCCGAACATGGCGGTATCGGAAACAACAGCAATATCTGACTTAAGCATTTTCTTGTTCTTGCTTATCCACGTCGGCAAGTGTTCGGACTGAACCTCTTCCTCACCCTCGAAAAGAAGCTTTACGTTTATGGGCAGGGTGCCATCCGAACGAATAACAGCTTCGAGTCCTTTTACATGAGTGAACAACTGGCCCTTGTTGTCAGCCGCACCGCGTGCCCAGATATAGCCGGATCTGATGACTGGTTTGAACGGGGATGATTTCCACAGATCAAGTGGCTCAGGCGGCTGAACATCGTAGTGACCATAGTACAAAACGGTTGGTAGATCCTTACCGGCAAAATATTCACCATAGACCACAGGGTGTCCACCAGTGGCACAGGTCTTGGATTTGAAACCAATCTTATTGAGGTGACCAGACAGCCACTGCGCACAAGCAACCATATCCTTTTTATGCTCTGATTTGGCCGACACTGACGGAAAAGTCAGGAAATGAAACAGTTCGCCGAGTCGTTTTTTCTCGGTCTTTTTAAGATATTCTAATGGGGTCATTTATGAACTCCTTGTTTAAATATAGAATTACCACAGGATAAAGAATATAGATGTTTGTATCGTGCGAGTAAAGTAGTGATTATGACACGTGAGCGCTCAATAGTCACGCCGCTTAAATACCCAAACCGCCACCAGCAACATAGCGACAGCAACAAGCGTTGAGTGCCACAAAGGCATCCAATTGGTTACAGGCTGTCCCACCGCCAGCGCCACAGCCACATCTCCCATGCCGGAACTGTCTGGAACCAGATAGTAGATAATATCACGAGTCCACTGAATCGATTTCCAGTCGACTACTTGATTGGCCCAATCCAGAAGGCCAGGGACTTTTCTCAAAAGCCAGACCATGAAAGCGAGCATGATTGCACCTGATGCCGACCGAAAGAGCAATCCCCCAAGACAGATAATACTGAACCAAATCAGGAAATTCAGCCAGTACACCGCAAACAGCCATACAATACGCCCCTCGGCAAACCCTAACAGCATGGCAGAAAACGCAAGAGCGACCAACCCACAGGCCATAATCAGCAGTCCGTAGATGAGCCAGATGGAAAAAACCCGGCTTAACAACAGACGGGTGCGGGATAGCGGACGCGCCAGGTAGAACTCGCTTCGTCCCTTCTCCAGCATCGCCGGAATCAGTCCAGCAGTTGCCATCGCCGCCAGAAAAATAAGAATGGTCATAAAAATCGAAAAACCGTTGGCCATGGCGCTCGCGACGAATCCATCGGCGACCCCTTGCCCTTCCAGGTCACCCATATTCATGTTGAACTCATCGCCCAACTTGTCACCCGCAAAAATAACCAGCAACGCCAACACAGTAGCAAAAGCGAACAGATAGACAATCTTGCGCTCTTTCAGCTCAACCAGCGTGTCAGCAAGAATACCGTTCATGCCGTCTGCTCCGGACCTTCAGTGACCGCTTCAAAGAAAGATTGTTCCAGCGACTGTTTCACCGGTTTCACCGACCAAATGTTAATTCGACGCAGTCGGAGTTCATCAATGACCTTGTTGATGTTTTCCGGCTTCACCAGCGAGACGGTCATACTTTTGGCGGTGATAGACACTCGCTGGCCGATCTCCTCGGGGATTACGATCCGCTCGTTGCCGATATCAGCTTCAATTTCATATTGATTCTCGTGCACCGTAAGCTCATCAACGGTACCCACCCTGACCAACTTGCCACGTGACAAGATTGCCACCCGATCAGCTATCGCCTCGACTTCAGACAGTAGGTGCGAATTGAGAAACACTGTTTTGCCCTGATCGCGGATTTTCTCAAGAACACCGCGTATCTCCAATTTGCCGATCGGATCGATACCATCGGTAGGCTCATCAAGGAACACAATATCAGGATCTCCAATAAGTGCCTGCGCCACCCCGATCCGCTGGGTCATTCCCTTGGAGTATTTGCTAACCTTGGTATCAGCCCAACGCTCCATCCCAACTAAGACAAGCAGAGGCTTGAGACGGGAGTTGATATCATCATCGGACACACCACTCAATCTCCCAGAGAAGACCAACAAAGCACGACCAGTCAAATGACTGGGGAATCTCGGATTCTCGGGCAGAAAACCAACCTGTTGGCGGGAACCAGGGTTGCCTGGCGGCAGACCATTGACCAGGGCATCGCCGGAAGTTATCGACGTAAGCCCCATAAGTGTCTTTACCAGTGTAGTCTTACCGGCCCCGTTAGGTCCCAAAAGGCCAAAAACCTCACCCTGATCCACCCCAAGAGAGACAGAATCAAGCGCAATAATATTGCCCTTTTTCTGTCTAGTCGTGAAGATCTTAGTTAGATCCTTGGTCTCTACAATCCGCATTAGCTTATTAGTATGGTTCGAATTACTATTTTCAGTTTACAGTACCCACCATAGCCAGACAACATAAAAAAGCTGAAACAACTTGACCAAAACCGCCTATCATAATAACTTACGAAATTATGCAACATTGGTTCCGACAAATTACGATGGTCCTGCTATGTGGCTTTATAGCGATTTCGAGCCAGGCTCAATCCGGTCTGGAAATCAGCCCAACAGCATTCGATTTCGGCTGGGCACCTCAAAACGCAACTCTGGTCTGTCAGGTCTGGGCTTATACTTCAGGTAAAGATACGATTACCATAAGCGAAATCAAAACCGGTTGCGGTTGTTTAATGGTTCGGCCTGAATCTACACAGATCGCTCCGGGTGACAGTCTAATTTTGCCATCTTATTGGCAGACAAGGGGTTTCGTTGGCCATCGAACGGTTTCGGCATATCTATACTCTGAATCTAACCAACGACCAAAGGAGCTTACGGTCGGTGGAAATGTTGTAACGCAAGATGATTCTACTGCGTCTGTACACTGGTGGCCGCAACGCCTCGAATTTCATCCGGCGAACTTAAGTCACAAGAATGATGTTAAACAGGTAATAACGTTGACTAACAGGACTGAAACAGATTTGTCGATGATTATGATCGAGTACGGCCCCGAACTGAAGCTGGATATACCGGAGTCGATTCAGGCAAAACAGACCGCACTCGTTCAGGTCGCTATTGCCGATTACTTTCTTGAAGATGATTTTGAGAGTTCCTTTACCCTTGAATTTACAGGGAACTCAAACGAGTCATTCAGGGTATCAATTCCTGTAGTTGCCGGTGACTTCAGTTTTCGGCCCAATTTTACGACAACTAAACAATAGAATGTTTGACAAGAATATAAAATACAACTAACCCAAACTGGTGAATGAGATGAAAAAAAGTATTTATGCGCTCCTGTTTGTAGGAATGGTTGCCTTTCTGGCTCCGACACTGACAAGCGCCCCTCTCCTGAACTTACCGGAAAAAGAGTTTGATTTCGGGTACGTGCCCCAGAATTCAAAAGTAACACACGTATTCTGGCTCTTCAACAACGGTGATGACACGCTCAAGATTAAGAAAGTGGTACCTGGCTGAGGTTGCACCAAGGCTCCACTTGATAAAAAGGAGCTTGCTGTCGGTGACAGCACAAAACTTGAGATCATTTTCAGTACCAAGAGATATAATCGTCGAATAACCAAGCGTCCGCGGATTCAGACCAACGAGGGCCCGCCGGATAAAACCGTGACGATCCATGCTAATTGCATCCAACGTCCGGATTCTACCTATCCAATTGTAGTCAAGCCATATAAGCTGGATATTTCGCAGTTTGGCGAACGGGTTAGGGATAAAATGAAGTTCACAATAACCAACGTGAGCGAGGAAGACGTCTCCCTGACTCTACTAACCGGGATACCAGGCATCGCCACCATAGATTTGCCCGACAAGATCAAAGCCGGTCAGAGCGCCCGTGGCGAAATTGTTCTCAACCAAGACATACTTGATGACGAATTTGAAAAATCCTTCACATTTGAAGTTGGTGATGAAACTAAGGCTCGCTTCACTGTGCCGGTCAAACGGTCAATCAAGAAACCTGCGACCTCAAGTAATGCTGATAAGAAATCTGCAGGTCGCTGAACAAACCCGTTGATCTGAAAAGATTCTGACTGAATTAAAAAGGCCGCCCCGCTTAACAGCGAGGCGGCCTTATTCTATACTCGACAGTAAATTGCAAAGCTTAGTCGAACATTAAACTTCCGCTCCTCAGAGCTTCATCCCAACTCTTACTAAATATTTCTCTGTCCATATTCGAATGAACCAGCTTGTAAAGACCAAAGCCGTCTTCATCCACAAACACAAATATGGCACCATCGCCAACCGAGTAATAGCGCCATATCTGATAAGGATACCGATCAACAGGATGTTGCTGGTCATCAAGATCATCACATTGACCGTAGGTCATAAAGATTCTTCCCCGATCGGTTGACCAGCCATCGTTAACGTCCTCTCCAACCGAGAAATAACTATTGGCAAACAGGTACCGCTCGTACATCATCAGGCGATTCTCATTAATTTCAGTATACGGATCAGAATCATGCTCTTGCCAGTATTGCTCAAGAAAAGCTGGCTGGCCAGCCTTGGTTAGTCTCTTAAGCGTGGATTCCTCGTCTGGAGTCAGAAGATAGCGAACCAGATGTAACTGAGTTTCCAAATCGAGCAGTTCAGTTTTATCCTCCTGACCAATACTTGTGGCCACTTCATTGGCTGTAGCCATTGGAGCTATAATCAGAATAGGGATCTCATAGGTTATCTCGTGTCGCTTGATCGGATCGGAGGCTGTTACCTGAAGCAAGTACCCTCCGGGTGACCAGCCAGTAATATTGAAGCTCTCAACAATCACAACAGAACGTCCGGGTTTCGGACGCACTCGTGTAACCAGCGGATATACCACTGTCCCGGATTTGTCGAGAGCCGCATAACTCAGAGAATAATCGGATGGCTGATCGGCCTGGTAGTCAAGATTATATAATTCAGCATAGAAAAATGCGATGGTATCTGTCACGGCAAAAGTACCGAGCGGATTGACACGAACTTCGTAACCATTTTTCGGGACACCTACCCCTGCCGCGGCTGGCTCATCACCGACATATCGTATATCGTAAGCGAGACACTTGCCTGTCAGCGCCAACGCATTTCTGGTCGATGGTTCTACAATAATGCGTTCATAGAAAAAACGTCCCTCTTTTTTGCTTACCGCATCTATGATCGTTAGATGAGCCGAATAGATACCGGGATGCATCATCAACACCAGACTATTAAACAGGGTGTAGTTCGGTTGATGAGCGTCCTCCGGGTCAGATACGACGGCCGAGAAGTACGTGTTGGCTGAGTCCAGGGGCAAACCATTCGCTCCATACAGAGTGATTTGGGCAAAGATACGTGCGAAATAGGTATCGACTGCGGTATCGGGACGATAGAACTCAAATTCATGACGACTCAAGGTGAATGGAAATTCCACCAAAACAACCGAGTCAAACTCCGGACGGTTAAAGAAAACAGCACCACCGCGCACAGTAATAGCATCGTCACTCGCTTGCACAAGAATCGGCCCAGCGACAATAAGTATTATCATCTGGATAAGAATCAATCTGGTCTGTAACATTGTATTTGCTTTCATTCAGATTCCCTAAAGGTCAATAGCCACCCGAGTAACCCAGGCCATCATATGGAAATTGCAGACGGTAATCGCCATCGTTGTTTTCATCAATGAAGTAAAATCTCCGGTTGGGTGAAAATCTGGAATAGTTCCAGATCTGGTAAGGCGGCCGATCAAGAGAAAAAGGTTCCTCGACCATCTGATCAGGCTCGCCATAGCGAATAAACACCCTACCACGATCAGACCGCCAGCCATCTTGCCTCATAATCCCAAATCGTTCATTGGCGATTCGAACCCGATAGTAGAACGCCACCTTAGCTTCGTTTTCGATAGTACCTACGGTCGGATCCCGCTCACGCCAGAACTGATTGAAGGCCTCAAGGCACGCTTCGTAACCTTTGAGTTTCTCCATATGGCTCACATCGACATCCTCCGAAAACAGCTCCAACTGCCGTACGACTGCTTTCCAATCATTGCGGAGCATGCCCTCCTGACTCCAGGACACCTTAAATTCCTCAGTCCGGCGATCCAGATCCTTGTTGCGTCGTCCCCTGATTTGTATTTCGAGTTCGTAAAGACCGGGAAGAAAACTTGCCAGTGAGATTTCCTGAAGACGCCGTTGGCGTGAATCTTCAAGGTCAAGATGAACGGTATCGCGATACAACATCCCTTTCCGATAGTGGCGCACTTTAGTTTCGACAATCACTTTGTCCAGTTCGTCGCTTCCCCGGTATATCTCGTAGTAGAATGCTACTCTATCATCTTCCAGACTTCCGTAGGTCCTATGCACTGAAGGGATCACCAGGACATCACCTTTGGCAAACACACTGCCCGTGTCGGTTTGATCCTGAAACGCCTGGACAAACTCAACAGATGACAGCTTCGGCTGACGTTTATAGAAATCCCCCGTCTTGACCTTCAATTCCTTGATAGTCAATCGGTCAGTGGTGCGATCTTTGAGTTTGCAAAAGATCTTGTAGGTTCCCGGTGCCAGATCAAGGTTAATTTGGCTGGTACGGAAATCGGTCCTCGTACGAGCCTCATCATCAATACCAACGATCACCTGACGTTCACGGGTAAATCTTTCGATCTCATCGTCGTCGTCATCTTTGACGGTCACGATCAACTCGTATTCGGCGGTAAAACGGTCTTCACCGGGTGTAAACGTAAGACCCCGATTGTGAATCTGGAAGTATATCTCCAAACGATACTGATCCGGTTCGCTTCCTTGAAAAAAAGCATAATCGACCAGCAGATGTTCGGGGAACATTTCGGATTTATCCCCTTGGTACCCAAACTGACCAAACGAATTTCCAGCCATCACCAGCAACAGGCCGAACAGAATTATGGTACTGAGCACAAACCTTGACATAACAATAAACCTCCGACACCGCCATAGGTGCACACGTACGTCAAATTTAACAGTCGGAATAAGCGCGAGCAACAATGAAAAATCGAGGAATCAAATGAAAACCGTTTACTCGTACCGCAGGGCTTCAATCGGATCCAATCGGGCGGCCTTGATGGCTGGATACACGCCCGAAATTAGACCAACCGAAACCGAGACACCAAAACCAACCACAATCCAGAATACCGGTAAAGTGACGGGGAAACCGAAGGAACTGTTCAAAATCATACCCAGGGTTACACCAGCAACCACACCGATAACACCCCCAACTCCGGAGAGAGACATCGCTTCGGTCAAAAATTGCAGAATAATATTTGAGCGCTTGGCGCCAATAGCCTTACGCACTCCGATTTCACGGGTTCGTTCGGTAACTGAGACCAACATAATATTCATAACCCCAATACCACCCACCAACAAACCCACCGAGGTAATTACAATCATAATTATATATATAACGTCGGTGATGCTGTCCGCTTGTTCCTTGAACTGATCCTGAGTTGAAAGGTAGAACGTGTTCGGTTTACCGAATGGAACTTTGCGGTGAATTCTCAAGGCGGATATGATTTCTTCTTTGGCCTGATCCATCTCCTGGCGAGAGGCCGCGGCCACCTCAAGCGTCAAAGCCTTGTCATACGGTAACCATTTGGCGTAAGTCGACAATGGGATACTAATCAGTCGGTTCCAGTAGTCGTTACCAAAATTCGATTCGGCCGACTCATAGACCCCAACCACCTCGAACTCTTTGCCGTTCAAACGAACCCGTTTGCCGAGTGAGTTTTCATTAGGAAAGAGGACATTTTCAATATCGATTCCAATCACACAGACACTGGTCCGGAACTGAATATCGGTCTGGGTGAAAAAGCGGCCCTTCCGCATATCGGTATTGCGAACTTCAATCAGGTCGGGCCAGGTACCATTGAAAGTGGGATTACTGAACTTGCGATTCTTATATTTCAGCACGTTTCCGCCGGGAAACCGCCAGTGATTCTGGGGTGCCACATTGGCAACCGTTGGGCATTTCTCCAAAATCACCTTGGCCTCTTCCTCGGTTGGCCAGGGTCGATTGCGTTCGTCTTCAGAAAGCTTGTCATAGTCAACATTTGGCCCAAAGCGATCGACAATTATCACGTTGTTGCCCATCATATCGATTTCAGCGTCAGCCGCCAATCTGAGGCCATCAATCACCGAAGCCATAGAGATAACCGAACCAACTCCCACCATAACGCCAAGAATCGTCAGGAACGAGCGGAACTTATTGGCCATAACAGACGACAAAGCCATCAGGATAGCATCTCTAATTTCTGTTGGGGAAAGCAACATATTCAAATCTCATGATTTCCTGAGAACGACCTGCTGTCTCTATTCATAACGAAGCGCCTCTATAGGATCCAAACGAGCCGCCTTGATAGCCGGATAGACGCCCGAAACCAAGCCGACAGAAACTGACACCGCAAACCCCACTATAATCCAGAAAACAGGCAGTGCTACAGGAAAACCAAAAGAACTATTCAGAATCATTCCCAGGCCGACTCCCACCACAACGCCTATCACTCCCCCAAGTCCGGCCAACGACATCGCCTCAGTCAGGAACTGCAAGATGATGTTCGATCTCTTCGCACCGATTGCCTTGCGCACTCCAATTTCACGCGTTCGCTCCGTAACCGAAACCAGCATGATATTCATAACCCCGATTCCACCAACCGCAAGTCCGACCGATGTAATCACAATCATAATGATATAGATCACGTCTGTTATGCCTTCGGCTTCCTCTTTGAACTGATCCTGGGTGGACAACCCAAAATCATTCGGTTTATCAAAAGGGACTTTGCGAAATACTCGCAGGGTAGCGATAATCTCTTCTTTGGCCTGATCCAGATGTTCCCGCGAAATAGCCCGAGCCTGAAGTGATAGTTCCTTTTCCCAGGGTATCAATTTGGAATAAGTGGTCATCGGGATAGAAATCAGTTTATTCTCAAAATCATTGCCAAAATTTGATTCCACCTTCTCAAAAACACCCAGAACCAGGAACTCATCTCCGTTAACACGAATCATCTTACCCACCGGATCCTCGTTAGGAAAAAGAACATCGGATACATCTGAACCGACTACGCAGACCATCTGCCGGAATTGCATTTCGGTCTTGCCAAAAAAGCGACCGGATGTAAGATCCTTGTCACGCACTCTCGGATAATCCGGCCAGGTACCGTTAAATCGTGGATTGTTGAATTTGCGGTTTTTGTACTTGGCCACATTGCCGCCGGGAGCGAAGTAGTAGTTGTGTGGCGCTACACCATCGATGCTGGGACAGTTATCCAATATTGCCTGTGCCTCGCCAACTGTTATTGGCGACCGGTTTCGTTCGTCATCCGAGAGATTGTCAAAGTCAGTCCCCGGTGCGAACTTGGAGACCATGATTATGTTTGACCCCATGCTGTCAATTTCTTCCTCTGCGGCCAGATTCAGACCATCGATTACCGATGCCATAGCAATGACCGAACCAACTCCCACCATAACGCCAAGAATCGTCAGGAACGAACGGAACTTATTTGTTCGCACAGATGACAACGCCATTGTGATAGCGTTGGTGATTTCGGTGGGTGACAAAAGCATGTCGCACTTACTCGTAGCTGAGTGCCTTGATCGGGTCCATTCGGGCCGCTTTCATCGCTGGATAGATACCAAAAATGAGACCGATCCCAGTAGAAACGGTCAGACCAGCCGAAATAGCCAGCATCGATGGTTCAATATCCATATCGATCTGCCCAGCCAGTGCCTGAGCAATGAGAAAACCAAGAATAATGCCAACGACACCACCAGAAAGAGTGAGCATAACTGACTCGAAGAGAAACTGTAGCAAAATATGTTTCTGTTTAGCACCGATCGATTTCCGAATACCAATCTCTCGAGTTCGTTCGGTGACAGAGACCATCATAATATTCATTACAACAATACCACCGATGACCAGTGAAATAGTCGAAATACCGACCATCACCAACCGGAACATACGCGTAAAATTGTTAAGCATTTCCAGAATGGAGTCAGCTGTTTCCATATCGAAATCATCCGGCTCATCATACGGCACTTTGCGAATCGTGCGCATAATGACCCTAACTTCGTCCATCGCTTCCGGCAGTAGCTCAACCGAGCGCGCCTTAATAAGCATATTTATGCCTCTACGGCGTGGTTCACCAAATTGTCGAATGAAAGCCGATAGCGGAATGATCGCGAAACCGTCCTGGCTCTCACCAAACATCTCGCCACGACGCTCCGCCACACCGATCACAGTGTATTTTTCAGGACCAATCTTGATAACTTTACCGAGTGGGTTGACCCCCTCAAAAAACTCCTCGCGCAAATCATCGCCGATAAGGACTACCCGCCGTTTGTAGAGATCATCCTCGGTCGAGTGAAACCGTCCTTGCGCGACTTCGAAATCAACAATGTCGACAATATTGGCTGTCCCCGCCGTAATGTCGACATTTCGAATGTACTTATCCCCGTACTTGACCCGGGCACCACCATGAGCGCGCGGCGATACCTTCTCACACAAATGGCAATCTTCCTCAACAATCTCAGCATCACGAATCGACACCGGCTTGCGCTTGATCTTCTCTAAGAATTCTTCTTCAGAAAATGCCGACATTAACTTGGCTACCATGAAAGTTGAAGGACCCAGGGTATCGAGCTGTTTCTCAATAGCTCCGGTGGCACCTTCAAGAGCCGTAATAATCGTCATGACCGATGTCACCCCAAAAACAATCCCTACAAACGTTAATCCAGAGCGTAATTTGTTGGCCCAGAGTGCCGCTCCTGCTATGCGAAATATCGATCCAAAGACAACCATATTAATCAGACTCTAATGTATCCCGTTCCGTTCACTCTCGGGGACTCTCTCGTCACTCGCGATTCGGCCATCCAAAATCGACAGTACCCGGTGAGCATGACGGGCAATATCAGGCTCGTGAGTAACGGTGATTATAGTATTACCCTGGTGGTGCAGATCATCAAAAAAACGCATGATTTCTTTGGACGTCTTGCTATCCAAGTTACCGGTCGGCTCATCAGCCAGCAAAATCGAAGGGTTATTCACCAGCGCTCGGGCGATCGCCACTCGTTGCCGCTGTCCACCGGAGAGTTCGCTCGGTCGGTGCAACATCCGATCAGCCAGATCCACCTTAGCCAAGGCCGCCTTAGCCATATCTTCCCGCTCGGCTTTCGGGGTACCATTGTAGATCAGGGGCAGTTCAACATTGTGCAGGGCGGTAGCTCTCGGAAGCAGGTTGAATGTCTGAAAGACAAAGCCTATTTCGCGATTACGTATATTGGCCAGTTGATTATCGTTCAACTGACGCACCCGCTGATCATTGAGCCAGTACTCTCCCTGGGTGGGAGTGTCAAGACAACCAATAAGATTCATCATAGTCGATTTGCCTGACCCTGAAGGCCCCATAATAGCCACATACTCACCCTTCTCGATAGTCATCGACACCGAGCGAAGGGCGTGGACCTTCTCCTGCCCCATCGTGTAGGTTCTCCAAAGATTGTCAGTTTCAATCATCGGCATGTTTATGAATCCTCTCTGTTGCGATCACCTTCAGATGATATCTTCACCTCGTCACCGTCCCTGATGGTTCGTAGCACACTGTATGGGCCAGAGATGATGCTGTCATTCTCTTCCACACCGATCGAAACCTCAATGTTCTTCTGACCGGCAATACCGGTCTTAATCTGTATGAATCGAGCAATGCCTTCACGAATAACAAACACTCCCTTGATTTCCTCTCGTTCCAGGTCTTCGTCCTTGACTATTGGCTCATCATTTTCGCCTTCAGCCTCGTCGTTCTCAGCCGCCTGGACCTCATTGGTGCCGGTGTCACCAACGGCTTCATTTTGCCGTGCTGTTTGTAGGGAATCCATATCATAGTCGCGAATAACCACTGCCGCAAAGGGGACGGCCAGAACTTCATTATGTTCACAAGTGGTCACATCAACAGAAGCCGACATACCCGTCCGCAGGTCGGAGTTGGCCTCGGTGAACATCACCTTGACCCGGAAATTCGTTGATTGGTCCTGCGTACCCATCCCGATCATGATCGCGGTGTTTCCGATTTCCACCACTTCACCCGCAAAGGTTGTATCAGGAAAAGCATCGACCTCAATGTCTGCTTTCTGCCCCAGTATAACTTTGTTGATCTCGGTCTCATCAACTTCGACTTCAACCTCAAACACGCTCAGGTTAGAAATTGTCATCAGAGTCCGGCCCTGGGTAAACGCAGTTTGAGCCGCGGCGATCTCGCCCGCTTCAACATCAAGAAACGTGATAACGCCATCCATCGGAGCGACAATCTTGGCCTTGCGAAACCGATCCAGTTCTTTCTCATAGGCGGCCTCGGTACCACGCATTGAGGCTCTGGCTCCATCGAGAGAAGCTTGAGCGTTTAAGTAGGCATAATGGGCGGCGCTCAGTGCCGTTTCAGCTGTCCCGTCTTTCTCAAAGAGCGATTTCTGGCGCTGGTACTCTTCCTCGGCTTGAGCAAAATTGGCCTCGGCTCCACTCAATTGAGCCTTAGTGCCATCGAGAGTATAACGCATCCGCCGAACATCAGCTTTGATCTGAATCGTGTCGAGAACCAACAGCAATTCACCAGCTTTCACCGTCTGACCCTCGACAACCGGAAGAGCGATAATCTCACCTGACACCTCGGATGTAATATCGACTTTGGTCTGAGGTTGAATTCGACCAGAAGCTGACACTTTTTCGGTCAGATTCTGACGCTCAACCGTAGCCACACTAACACTCGTAGCCTTACTGGTATTGGACATCATGCTGATAACAGCAAAAACGCCAATCACAACGACTACCCCGATAATGATAATTGTCTTCTTCTTCATACCTATCGCACCCTTTGCTCTCGATTACATCTTACCCATAGCGTTTTCAAGACGGGCAACCGCCAGGTTAAGATCAAATTGAACTCTGATAAGCGCCACCTGGGCTTCTTTCAACGTCACTTGGGCGTTGAGAAGATCCAAAATGGTAGCCGCACCGAGATTATATTTTTCCTGAGTTATACGCAAATCTTCCTGCGCCGCGGCGACATTCTCCTGCGACACTTCAATCTGCTTCTTGTACTGACCGATTTCAGAATACGAAGTTTTCACACTGGCGACAGTTAAGTTTCGACTGTCCGCCAGATCAGCAAGCGAGTTATTACGAAAGACTTTGGCGCTATTGACTCTCTGCTCACGTGAGAACCCATCAAATATGTTCCAGCTAACTGAAAACCCCACTGAATAAGAATTACTGGAATACTCCATATCGTACGGGTATCCCTGAGTACCGGTGAACTTGCGATAGCTGGCACTGCCGGCCACATACGGCAGATAGGATGCCTTGGCGGCCCGCAGAGTATGCCTGGATTGGTCGGCCATCTTCTGAGCCGAGAGCAGTCGAGGGTTGTGCCCTATGCTGAAACCGATCGCCTCATCGAGAGTGCCGGCATATTCTCTGACTCGGTACTTGGTGGAGAACTTGTGATCCTCGCGCGGATCCAGCCCAATAGTGTAGCACAGATCGGCGTGAGCACGAATGACCCCATTCTTCGCCCTCAATAACGCAAGATGATCGTTGCCAGCCAGAACCTTCTGGCGCAACACATCGGACTTCGAAGCCGAGCCAAGTTCAAATCTGGACTCAATCAACTTGAGTTGTTCTTCGGCCCTCAGTACTGCCTCTTCCTGAACGTCAACATTTTCTACCGCCGCCAGGTAAGCGTAGTACGATATTTTTACCGAAGAGATTAAATCCTGCTCGGACGCAAGGACATTAAGCCGCGCTCGTTCGTTGGAAGCACTTGCCGCCGCATAGTTGAAAAAGTTGGCCGCATTGAAAATGTACATATCAGCCGAGAGCGACCAACTCTTGCTCGGGCCCTCATCCTGCTCATCGTAGGATTCATACGCGACGGGGTAGATCATAGCGTCACGCGCCGTATCGCCGTCTTTGGCAATAGTAACAATCATGGTATCATATACAGTCGGGATAGTACGCACAGGGTCCATGTCCATAGTCTTGCCTTTGCTGTACGAATAACCGGCCCGTACGTTGGGCAGGAAAGCACCCAGGGCCGAAAGCTTCTCGGCACCCGCCTGGCTTGCATTGCCACGTGCCCGCACAATAGAAGCCCGTTTCTCAATAGCCATGTTTATACATTGATCCAGAGTAAGTTCCTCGGCTTGAACCAGGTTTGAGACCAGACCGAGAGTGAAAGAAACTATCAGAAAAACTACTACGCGCTTCATGCAAGACTCCTTAGCTAACCACATCCACGGTGATGCCGCTAATCTATTTAGTAATATGACCGACATCCAGTCACTTAAGTTGCGTATCAAATTGCTCTGGGATCATTTTTTGTTAAAGTTGTTTGATCGCCTTACGCTACCTATCCCAACTGCCTGCTGTGACTGTCTCATATCGTCCGGTCACAATCATACTTTATAATGTTAATAGACGAGCCGTTAGTCGGGATGTTTCAATAACATTTATAAATGATACAAAGATTTCCCCCCAATATTCAATAAAAAGTGGGCCAACAATTCATTGTCGACCCACAAAACATAGCAAATGTTACCAGCAATTAGCCGAACAGAGCGGCACCTATTACTAGTGAAACAATAGCCATCAGCTTGATAAGAATATTCATCGAAGGGCCGGAAGTGTCCTTGAAAGGATCACCAACGGTATCGCCGACAACCGCCGCCAGGTGAGCGGGAGAGCCTTTGCCACCGTGCGCACCCTGTTCGATGTACTTCTTGGCGTTATCCCATGCGCCACCGGCGTTGGCCATCATCAGGGCCATCATAATACCAGACATCGTCGATCCGACCAACATGCCGCCGAGACCTTCCTTACCAAGAATCCATCCGATAATGACAGGAGACAGAATGGCTACCAGACCGGGACCTATCATCTGGGTCAAAGCACCAGTGGTTGCGATATCAACGCAACGGTTGGAATCCGGCTTGGCGGTTCCCTCCATGAGACCTTTGATCTCACGGAACTGACGCCGGACTTCTTCCACCATCCGGGCCGCCGCTTTACCAACAGCGGTCATAGTCATAGCCGCCACCAGGAATGGTAGCGAGCCACCAACCAGGAAGCCAATCACTACTTCAACTTGAAGAATGTTGATGGATGTTAGTTTTACAGCCGAGGCATAGGCCGAAAATAGAGCTAACGCCGTCAGGGCCGCGGAACCAATCGCGAAACCTTTACCAATAGCCGCCGTCGTGTTACCAAGAGAATCGAGGCGGTCGGTAATGGCGCGAACATCGGTACCAAGACCGGACATTTCTGAGATACCTCCGGCGTTGTCCGCGATCGGGCCATAAGCATCGACCGACATCGTCACACCAATAGTACCAAGCATACCGACACCGGCAATACCGATTCCGTACAGGCCCGCAAAACTGTAACCGGTGTAAATCGCCGCGGAAATGACAATCACCGGCAACACAACCGATTCCATACCTACCGCGAGACCATTAATAATACAAGTGGCCGCACCAGTCTCTGAGGATTGAGCGATATCTCGAATAGGTTTGGCCGCAGTATAGTACTCGGTAAGTAAACCGAGAATGATACCAGCTACATTGCCACCGAGAATTGCCCAGAACACACTGGTATCGATATATTCGAGTCTGTTAATAATGAACCATGCCGCAACCAGCATTACCACCGCACCTACGTACGTGACCAGACGAAGCGTTGCGGCTGGATTCATCTTGGAAAATATATGCACTGAGAGTACACCGAGAAGCGATGCGAAAAGACCAAAGGCAACGATCATAAGAGGCAATTGCATAAACTGCGACCGTATAGCATCAGTCACCATCGAACCATCAGCTAAACCTAAATTAGCGGCAGTCGCCGTAGCACCAATGGCTATCGTGGCAATTACCGAACCAACGTATGACTCAAACAGATCGGCACCCATACCAGCCGTATCACCAACATTATCACCAACGTTATCAGCGATGACCGCCGGGTTGCGTGGATCGTCTTCCGGAATTCCAGCTTCGACCTTACCAACCAGATCGGCACCGACATCGGCCGCCTTGGTGTAGATACCACCCCCCACACGAGCAAACAGCGCAATTGAAGAAGCACCCATAGCAAAGCCGTTGATAGTTTTGGCTGTAGCCGGATTACCACCGAAGAAGTAGAAAACCACGCCAACACCGATCAGGCCAAGTGATGCTACCGTCATACCCATAACGGCACCGCCGGAGAAGGCGATCGACAGAGCTTTCGGCTGTCCGAAATCCTTAGCCGCCGCACAGGTTCGCACATTAGCCGAAGTAGCCGCCTGCATACCAATGAAACCGGCTAACATCGATAGAAGTGTTCCGCCCAAAAAAGCGAATCCAGTGTTCAGCTCAATGAAGTAAGAGAGTAAAGCAAATACTACGACAATAAAGAATGCGAGTATAGTGTACTCACGCCGTAGAAATATCATAGCGCCATCGTGAATAGCCTTGGCAATCTCTTGCATTTTCTCGTTTCCGGCATCGCGACTGCGAATCCAGTAAAAGAGAATCAAAGCGAAAACCAATCCAATGACACCAGCGATTGCTGATAACAACCCTGTATCCATGTGCGTCCTCTTAATTTAAGAATTTATAATTCACTTGTATTTATGCCCAATCACAATAAATCAAGCTCAAATATATCGGCACAGCCCCCATAGGCGCAAGTGAAAAATATCACTTTTTCACTCAAGGGCACACCAAAAGTAAAGCCCTGCATAGCAGGGATTTAGGTGACATTATGCTATTCTCGAGTCAGACCCGATTAGCCTCTTTATCTTCTAATTTTTCAATATGTTTCTCTGCGGCCACTGCCGCCGTGGTTCCATCACCAACAGCATTGGTGATCTGACGAACCAGTTGTGCCCGAACATCGCCACAAGCAAATATACCAGGAATTGAGGTCTCCATCTTGAAATCGGTAACAATGTACCCACCATCATCCTTTTTGAGGTCGCCCCGAACAACATCAGAATTCGGGCGAAATCCCAAAAACGGAAACACCGCGCTCACATCAAGCTTGGACTTCTCCCCTGTCTTGACATTCTTTAGTGAAAGGCCGGTCACAACCGCACTATCGCCATCAATTGATTCAACAATAGTATCCCATACAAATTCAATCTTTGGATTATCAAATGCCCTCTGCTGGACAATTTTCTGCGCCCGCAACTCATCACGCCGATGGATAATATACACTTTCGAGCCGAATTTCGTCAGGAAAGCACCCTCTTCCACCGCGGCGTCACCACCTCCAACAACAGCAATGACTTTATCACGGAAGAACGCACCATCGCAGATAGCGCAGTACGATACCCCTTTGCCAGTGTATTTCTGTTCGCCTTCGACGCCCGCCTTGACCGGTGAACCACCGGTACTGAGTATAACAGCTTTGGCTCGGTAAATATTACCGGAAACACAGTGAACCATTTTATAATCACCCTCGACATACACTTCTTCGACCTGTTCCGATTCGATCTCAAGTCCAAAACTCTTGGCATGTTCAGCGAATTTCATCGACAACTCAGTGCCTGAGATACGCTCGAAACCGAGGTAATCCTCAACCTCTTCGGTGTTGGCTATCTGGCCACCCGGCATACCCATCTCCAAACAAACAACTTTTCGTTGCGCACGGGCGGAATACAATCCGGCACACAACCCACCCGGTCCGGCACCAACTATTACTAAATCATATTCTCTTGTTTCGGTCATTAAAATATCCCTGGATTTATTGTTAACTTTTATTTCATCACCATAATTTACTCAACACCTCAAACAACCTACAAGTTCTGGAACTTATCCGAATCCAACCTACCAGTCAACTCCCTTTTGCGCCTTTACACCCTTCTGAAATGGATGTTTGATCTCTTTCATCTCGGTCACCAGGTCAGCTTGATCAATCATCCAGTCGGGTGCGTCGCGACCGGTAATAACAATGTGTTGCTGTTCACTGCGAATATCCAGTATCTTTTGAATATCTTCACGTGTGAGCAGACCGAGTTGGATAGCGTTGTTAAGTTCATCGAGAATAACCAGTTGGAAGGCCTGAGATATCAGGATTTGTTCGACCTCCGCCAATCCTTGCCGGGCGGCCTCCTGATGTTCCTCAAATGATTTGTCGTCATCGCCGATCCCAACGAATCCCTGGCCGACAACATGTAACTCAACCTCGGGGGCCAGCCGCTTGATTCCCTCCAACTCGCCGTATTTCCAGCTTCCCTTGATAAACTGCAGGATACAGACTCTCCACCCCCACCCCACCGCACGGACACACATACCCAAGGCGGCGGTTGTCTTGCCTTTGCCGTTGCCAGTATAAACGATCAGGAGGCCGGGGGATTTTTTCGAATCAGTCATTTACAGTCCTTTCCTCAAATTGGCACAGTCGGTCATAACAAATCAAGAAACGCCCAATCTCGCTTTACTGCAAGGACTTATTACATCCACTCTCACTAAGACAATATCCCAACTTTATGCCGACTTTGAGAAATAAATAACAAAGTCTCTATTGACAATTCCCCCTATCTTGGTATACTTAGTGTTGAAAAGGTGGTATAATGGTCGAGTTCCAGTAGAAAATAGTATATATTCTATAAGAGAGCTCCTAAGGATTATCTTATATGCAGTTCACAAAAGCCGAAGAATACGGGATATTTGGAGTGTTGTATCTTGCTGGTACTGACGGTGACCGTGTGGTTCCGTTATCTGAAATTTCTCAAACAATGAATATTCCCGAGAAATTTTTGGCAAAGATTTTTCAATCATTATCAAAGAACGGTGTGATCAGATCTCACCGTGGTGTTCGAGGCGGCTTTGCCCTTGCCAGAAAACCCGAGGATATCAGTGTCAGAGAAATCCTGGAGACAATTCAGGGACCATACCATCTGATGCAATGCACTAAGGGTATGGATCTCTGTTGTAGAAGCTGTGATTACTGCGCCCTGCGAGAGGTTCTACTCTTGGCCGAGAATCGACTCACTTCGGTATTTGACGCCTTTTCTCTGGCTGATCTGGCCAAGTGGCAAAAAGCCAAGGAAACTCCGGAAAAAGCAACCCAGTTCGCGTAAAATCATAACAGCGGTTTACTTTTGACACAATATGGATTATAGTCTCGCCGGTGACTATAGGTCACTGCTGGAGAAAAAGATGAGTGTTAAATCTGATCGCTGGATAATTGAGATGGCTACCCGCCATCAGATGATAGAACCTTTCGAGATTGAACAGGTTCGACAAGGAATCAGTTTTGGTGTGTCGGCATATGGCTACGACATAAGCCTGGCCAACGAATTCAAGATTCCCGATTTCTCAAAAATCGAAGAGATCGACCCCAAAAATAACGGCCCGGAAAACTATATCGATACCAGGGCCGACTCTATTCTGATTCCGGCCAACTCTTTCATTCTGGCTCGAACCAGGGAATATTTCCGGATTCCCCGCGAGGTGGTCACCATTTGCACCGGAAAATCCACTTACGCCCGGTGTGGGCTTGTTGTTAATGTTACCCCATTTGAACCTGAATGGGAAGGGTTTGCCACGATTTCACTCTCTAACACTGCTCCACGACCTATTCGTATTTACTCTGGGGAAGGGATTGCCCAGTTACTATTTTTGGAAGGTGCTGAAGTTTGTTCGGTATCGTACAAAGATAAAAAAGGAAAGTACCAGGCTCAAAAGTCGATAACCCTGTCTAAGGGAGATGAAGAGCCTCACGTATAAACGTCATTAACATTTCGATAGATTGGAAGTATAATTATGGCTAAACAAAAAAAAGGCGATAAAAAGGCCGGCAAGCGTCGGATGGTAACTATTGACGGCAACACGGCCGCGGCCCATGTTGCCCACGCCACCAACGAGGTTATCGCCATCTACCCTATCACACCATCATCTGATATGGGCGAAAAAGCCGACGCCAAATCGGCCCACGGTGAAACCAACATCTGGGGCACAATACCAAATGTTGTTGAGATGCAGTCTGAAGGCGGCGCTTCCGGTGCGGTTCACGGTGCTCTGACCACCGGCGCGTTGACCACTACCTTTACAGCTTCACAGGGACTGCTCCTGATGCTTCCGAACATGTTTAAGATAGCAGGCGAAATGACGCCGACCGTATTCCATGTTTCGGCTCGGGCCGTGGCTACTCACGCTCTTTCGATCTTTGGCGATCATTCCGATATTACAGCCGCCCGATCCACAGGGTTCGGCCTGATGGCTTCAGGATCGGTCCAGGAAGTAATGGACCTGGCCCTGATAACCCAAGCGGTCGCGCTCAAGAGTCGGGTACCGTTTGTGCACTTCTTCGACGGTTTCCGTACCTCACACGAAGTCCAGAAGGTAGAAGAAATCACGTTCGATGACATGCGCGCCTTACTGCCACAGGAACTGATTACTGCCCATCGCGCGCGCGCGTTGTCACCGGATCGTCCGACCATTAAAGGCACCTCGCAGAATCCGGATGTCTTTTTCCAAGGACGGGAGACGGTAAACAAGTACTATGCGGCTACTCCCAAAATTGCACAGGATGCAATGGATGCTTTTGCCAAGCAGGTTGGTCGTGACTATCACCTGTTTGATTACTTTGGCCACCCCGAAGCCGAGCATGTTGTCGTTATCATGGGCACCGGGGCCGAAGTGGTCCACGAGACGATCGACTGGCTGGTTTCCAAAGGTGAAAAGGTCGGCCTTATTAAGGTTCGTCTGTACCGTCCTTTCGCGGCAGAGGCATTCGTCAAAGCACTGCCGGCCACGGTAAAGAAAATCGCGGTCATGGATCGTACCAAGGAAGCCGGCGCCGTCGGTGAACCGATGTACATCGATGTTCAGGCGGCCGTCAACGAAGCGCTTGACTACGGCTGGGCTCCGTTCAAGGACCGTCCGCTGATCGTGGGTGGGCGCTACGGACTCGGCTCTAGTGAATTCAACCCACCGATGGTCAAGGGTATTTTTGACAATCTCAAACAGGCGACACCGAAGAACCATTTCACGTCTGGTATTGTCGATGACGTTACCAATTCATCGCTGAAATCAGATTACTCAGTCGACCTTGAAGGCGATAATTTCCGGGGTCTGTTCTACGGTCTCGGTTCCGATGGTACCGTCGGTGCCAATAAGAACTCAATCAAAATCATTGGTGAAAACACCGATAATTATGCCCAGGGTTATTTCGTATATGATTCCAAAAAAGCCGGCGCGATAACAGTGTCCCACTGTCGCTTCGGTAAAGATTTGATTCGCAAACCGTACCTGATTCGCTCTGCTCAGTTTATAGCGTGTCACAACGAATCTTTCCTGGATAAGTACGAGATGCTTGAGAAATTGTGCGAAGGAGGCACGTTCCTGCTAAACTCTATGGCCAAACCGAATGAGGTTTGGGACACTCTGCCGAAAGAAGTCCAGGAACAGTTGATCGCCAAGAAAGCCAAGTTCTACGTCATAGACGGTATCGGTCTGGGCAAGAAGTTGGGGCTCGGGGCTCGGATCAACATGATCATGCAGACGGCTTTCTTCCTTATCTCTGATATCCTTCCAAAAGACGAGGCTATCAAAGCTATCAAGGACGCCATTGTCAAAACGTACGGCGAGAAAGGCGAGAAAGTCGTTAATATGAACTTCGCCGCCGTAGACGGTGCCGTAACTGCGATTAACCAGATTGACTATCCGAACAAAGTCACGACCACCCGTTGCCGTCCGCCATTGGTTCCCGATGATGCTCCTGAATTCGTCAAGAATGTTACGGCGGAGATCATCGCTGGCCGTGGTGATAAATTGCCAGTATCGCTTTTCCCTGATGATGGCACTTATATGACCGCCACCACACAATACGAAAAACGCAATATCGCGGTGGATATCCCGGTATGGAACCCCGAGGCTTGCATCCAGTGTAACATCTGTTCTATTGTCTGTCCCCACGCCGCAATCCGACCAAAAGCTGTCCCCGAGGAAGCTCTCAAGGGCGCGCCGAAAACGTTCAAGGCAATTGATGCCAATAAGCCATTGAAAGGCCTGAAGTACGTGCTTCAGGTTGCCCCTGAAGACTGCACCGGATGCGAAGCCTGCGTCAACGCCTGTCCGGCCTTCGTCAAGGATGCCAATGGAAAGAAGACAGACAAGAAAGCCATCGAAATGGCACCTCAGGCACCTCTGAGAAAACAGGAGGTCGCCAACTGGAATTTCTTCCTGAATCTGCCGGAAACCGACATGACCGGAATCAACCCTTATGCTACCAAGGGCTCACAATTTATTCGACCGCTGTTTGAATTCTCTGGAGCCTGCGCCGGTTGTGGCGAAACGCCGTACCTCAAGCTGATGACTCAGCTTTTCGGCGATCGCGCTTTATGCGCCAACGCGACCGGCTGTAGCTCAATCTACGGTGGTAACTTACCCACCACTCCATACGCTCAGCGAGCTGACGGGCGCGGGCCAGCTTGGTCTAACTCGTTGTTCGAAGACAATGCCGAATTTGGTTTCGGTATGCGTCTCACGGCTGACAAGCTGAAAGTGTATGCGCTTGAGCTAACCAAGGAGCTGGCACCGGATATGCTTACAGGGCTGGTCGAGGCCGACCAAACAACCCATGTTGGCATTGAAGAACAGCGCGGACGGGTCGATGAACTGAAGAAGCACCTTAATGCGATGAAAGATTCCGATAAGGTCGAGGCTCTCAAAAACGTTGCCGATTACATGGTCAACAAGTCGGTCTGGATTATCGGTGGTGACGGTTGGGCATACGATATTGGCTACGGTGGTCTTGATCACGTAATGGCTTCAGGGCGTAATGTCAACGCCCTGGTCCTCGACACCGAGGTTTACTCCAACACTGGCGGCCAGATGTCCAAAGCGACACCACGCGCCTCGACCGCGGCATTTGC
>JAGGTI010000103.1 GCA_021163775.1 Candidatus Zixiibacteriota bacterium | reverse complement strand
GTGTCGGGACGTCGGAACACCGACCTACAATAAAACGTCTGAGAAATGTCAATGTCGGAACCGCAAGGCAACCGCAGGTTGGTTGGTTCCAACCTACTGAATAGCTGAAAATGAATTGTTCAGCAAATCCCACTTTAGTAATAAAAAAAGGCGGCCCTGATATCAGGACCGCCTTTGAAGTGTCAGTACGAGATGTCGTTTACTTCTTCACCTGCTTCTTCAGCCACTTGGTGCTGACTGATTTCGGACGGGTGATCGGCGTACCGAGTGCCCGGTTGAGTACCTGCTGTGTGAGCATACCCATGGCACGAGAGACCGAGAAGAGCACCGTATAGTACTCGAACTGAGTCAGGCCATAATGATACAGCAGAGCGCCGGAACCGGCATCGACATTCGGCCACGGATTGGCGGCCTTGCCATGTTTCTTGAGAACCTTTGGCACAACCTTGAAGACGCGATCGACAGTCTGGAAGACCGGATCGTTCTTGAGGTACTTTTTGCCGAACTGGTTGAAAGCGGTGAAACGCGGATCAGTGACACGCAGGACGGCGTGGCCGTAACCCGGAATCACCTTGTGTGCGTTCAACGTTTCCCAAGCGTAATCTTCGATTTCTTTTTCGGACGGAGCACCGCCGAATTTGTCCATCGTTTCGAGTATCCAATTAAGGCATTCCTGGTTGGCCAGGCCGTGCAGTGGTCCTGCAAGACCATTCAGACCGGCTGATACGGCATAGAACGGATCAGAGAGAGCCGAGCCGACCGTATGACAGGTGTTGGCCGAAACGTTGCCACCTTCGTGATCGCAGTGCAGAGTGAGGTAGAGGCGCATCATTTCAGCGGTCTGACCCTTGTGCGGTGGGAGACCGAGCATGCGGGCAAAGTCGGCACCCATGTCGCGCTTTGACGGCTTAATCAGTTTGCCTTTGAAATACTTAATCCGGTAGACGCCGGCCGCGATGGTGTGGATTGTACCCATAATCCGCATGGCGTCTTCCAAGGTCGAAATCCAGTACTCGGTTTTCGGGATGCCCTTAGAATATTCGCGGCGGTAGGCCGATTCGTTTTCCATCGCCAGAATGGCGGTGTCGAGCATAGCCATCGGGTGCGAAGTTTTCGGCATCGCCTTGAGAACTTTCCAAACGTAATCCGGAACTTTGCCAGCCGCCCGCAATTCTTTTTGCAGGAGAGCAAGTTCATTCTTGGTCGGGAAAGTGCCGGTGAGAAGATTCCAGAAGATTTCTTCCGGCAGTTTGTCTTTCAGTTTCAGGATCGACTTACCGCGGATGTACAAACCTTTGTCCGGTTCGACGACTGAAGTGTCACACACCATGCCTTTGACACCGCGCATGCCACCGATAGCCTGTGCTATCGTACACTCTGAAATTACTTGGGAACCATGTTCCTTCATCAACTTGACGCGCTCTTTGCGTAGCTTAGGAATCTGGGCTTCAAATGTTTCTTTGAGAGTTTTGGTCATAGAAAGCCTCCTTAAATTGGTTATTATGTTGTCGTTTGTATTTCGTTCATTTTTTCACATCGCAGATGTGACATAATTCACATGGTGGGATATTGTACTGTTCGTCTATTCGCTTGTCAAGCATTAGAAACGATTTACACTAAATTATTCTTAGGGGGCAGAAGCTTATCCGGGTTGAATGTAAATCTGGGATCAAAGATTGATTTTACGATTTGCATGATTTCGAGAGTAGGGGTGTCAAATTCGAGGTCAAGGTAATTTCGTTTGGCCAGGCCGATACCATGCTCTCCCGTGAGTGTGCCGCCGAGCTGGATTGACTTGCGCATCAGGATTGCCACCCAGCGGTCGATCTCGGCAAGGTGGTCGTCAGAGTCTGACGGAGCCATGAAATTGACGTGCAGGTTACCGTCGCCGGCGTGACCATACGAATTGATACGCAACCGACTTTGGTGGTTCATCTCGGCAACAAACCCAACCAGCGTGGGGAATTGACTGTTGGGCACGGCTACATCCTCCGATATCCGCAGATCAGTGGCCGCTTTAACGGCGAGGGACAGATTCCGACGGATTCGCCAGAGTTTATCAGTTTGATCTGGGTCAGTTTCTTTCCGTAGGAAGGAACAATGGTTATTTTGGCAGATGGCCTCAATCTGACACGCCTGTTCCTGGGCTTTGATATCGGTTGTTTCGATAAGCAAGAGGGCGGCTACAATATCGAAGTCGCCGGACTTTTCGTATTCGTTCGAGCAAGCCGCGGCATCGCCATCAAGAAATTCCATCACAGTTGGGATAATACCGGCGGTGTTGATTTCGGTCACGGTTCGGGCACCGTTTTCGGCTTGATCAAAACCGACCAGTATTGTTTCACCCCGGCCAGGACAGTCGATCAGACGCAGGGCGATTCGCGTTACAATAGCCAATGTGCCCTCAGAGCCGATCAGTAGATCACCAAGCGAAAATCCAGCACCTTGATTGAAATACCCGGTTTTTAGCAATGAGCCATCGGGTAAAACCGCCTCTAATCCCATTATATAGTCTTTCGTGACTCCGAACCGTTTACAACGCAGGCCACCTGCATTTTCAGCGACATTACCACCAAGAGTTGATTCTTCGTAACTGGCCGGGTCAGGGGGATAGGTGAGATTGTGGGCGGCGGCGGCATCGACCAGTTCCTTGGTAATAACACCCGGTCCACAGATCGCCATTCTTCGTTCTGGAATCAGATCGAGTTGACGCAGTCGCTCAGTCGAGAGTAAAAGTCCCCCAGGTGACACTACGCAACCGCCGGAAAGTCCGGTACCGGCACCACGGGCAGTTATTGGGATGTTGTTGTCAGCACAAAATCGAACCGCCGTGATGATATCACCCTCGGATTCGGCCAACAGTAAAGCGATCGGTTCGGCACTATAGGTGGTAGCGTCGTGATGGTAGTCAGTTAGAGATGTCAGGTCGGTGAGTAGCGAGGTGGGCACCTGGAGTTGCCTCCGTAGTATTTCAAAAGTGTGAGCGACCACTCGATTTGACCTAACTTCCTTTAGATTCTTTCTTGGCGGATGATTTTGAAGAATCTGACGATGAGGAGCTTGAGGTCGCCGATGAACTGTCTTTACTGCGATCGGCTTTGTATTTGGCACTGCGGTAATCGGTGATATAGAATCCGGATCCTTTGAATAGTAAGCCGGCACCACCTGTGATCAGGCGTCGTGGTTTGCCCTGGCATTGTGGGCAGACATCAATCGGGTCTTCGGTTATTGATTGAAACTCTTCAAACTCGTGACCGCAGTTGTCGCAATGGTATTGATAGGTTGGCATCTTAGTCTTGGCTTTGTACTGTCTGCTTTCTTGTATAGGTGGCGGGCCGGTTCTCTGTGATCGAGAACCGGCCGTCATCGTAAAAATTAACGTTTGCTGAGGTCTGGTCCTGCTTTTAGAATTTCTGTTGGACAGCCTTCCTGGAATTTCTTGAAATTCTCGATGAATAGCGATGCCAACTGGATATATTTCTCTTCATAGGCCAGAGGATCTTCCCAGGTTTCTTTCGGAACCAGAACCTTGTCTGGTACGCCTTCACAATGTTTTGGTACTTCGAAACCGAAGAATGAGTCGATACGGTACTCGGCATCATTGAGCGCTCCTGAGAGAGCGGCATCGAGTAATGTTCGAGTATGTTTGATACTCATCCGCTTGCCGATTCCGTACTGTCCGCCGGTCCATCCGGTGTTGACCAACCAGCATTGCGCTTCGTGCTTCATCATCTTGTTTTTCAGCATTTCGGCGTACTTATATGGGTGGTGAACCATAAAAGGTGCGCCAAAACAGGCACTGAAAGTCTGTTCTGGTTCTTTTCCCAAATCAATTTCGGTCCCGGCAACCTTGGAAGTATAGCCAGAAATGAAGTGATACATCGCCTGTTCCGGTGTCAGGCGGGCGATTGGTGGCATGACACCCGATGCATCACAGGTCAGCATGATGATATTCTTTGGATGTCCGGCCATTTTTTCCGGCACAGAATTTTCAATGAAATGCAATGGATAAGCGGCCCGGGTGTTTTCGGTCAGGTTCTCATCGTCAAGATCAAGTTGACGCGTGACGCGATCATATATCACATTTTCCAGCACCGTTCCGAACTTACGGGTACAGGCGTAGATCTCCGGTTCAGCGGTCGGGGAGAGAGCGATTACCTTGGCGTAGCAACCGCCTTCAAAATTAAACACGCCCTCATCACTCCAGCCGTGCTCATCATCGCCGATCAACCGACGTCGTGGGTCGGCAGACAGCGTAGTCTTACCGGTGCCTGACAGGCCGAAGAACAGGGCGGAATCACCATCCTTGCCGACGTTGGCCGAGCAGTGCATCGATAGGACGCCCTCGCGCGGTAGCAGATAGTTCAACACGGTGAAGACTGCTTTCTTAATTTCTCCACCGTACCCTGAATTGCCGATAATGCATATACGTTGATCAAAATTCAGCATTATGAAGGTAGGTGAGTTAGTGCCATCGATTTCGGGCATAGAGCGAAACGATGGAACTGCGATCACAGTAAAATCAGGCATGAACTTGCGCATTTCGTCGTTGGTCTCTGGCTGAATGAGCATATTTAGCGCGAAGAGCGAATGCCATGCGTGTTCGGTGATAATTCGCACAGGGAGACGATAATTGGGGTCGGCACCGGCGTAACAGTCACGGACAAACAAGTCGCGTCCCTGCATGTATCCCAACATACGCTGATACAGGGCATTGAACTTCTCTATACTGCACGGTCGATTGTACTCACCCCACCAGATTTCATTCTCGCTACCGGCTTCTTTGACAACAAACTTGTCGTTGGCTGCCCGAGCGGTGTGTTTGCCAGTGTCGACTACGATCGGTCCAAGATGGGATATAGAGCCTTCTGAGCGGAAGATGAATTCCTCGTACAACGATTCTGCCGGAAGGTTCCAGTAGACATTGTGCAGGTAGCGAAAACCGTAGTTGGATAGGCTGTAATCAGCCTTGAGGGTCTGGGCTTCAGCCTGAGCTGGGGTCTTTATGTCAATGATGTATTGGCTCATTTCCAGTCTCTCCTCATTTTGCGGTCGCCGATGTAAATTTCGTTTGGTGACTCTGGGTCAAGTGCCCACTTAATGCGACGGACACCTTCGGTGATATCTTTGATTGAGCCACAATAGCTCAATCTGAGGTGTCCCTCCATTCCGAACTCAACGCCCGGTACGGTGACGACCAGTGCCTTTTCGAGCAGGAACTTGCACAAGGCGATCGAGTCATTGTAGTAGGCCCGGAAATCCGGCAGGCAATAGAAAGTACCACCTGGTGTAATTGTGCGGATATCGGTAAAGGCGTTCAATTCTTTGATCATAACGTTGCGATTGTTTTCCAGTGTCTGGCGCAGAGATTCTACTCCGGACTGGATACCCTCCAGGGCGCCTACAGCGGCTGTTTGCAAAACGACTGATGGGCACGAAGTATTCTGTGCGGCAACGTTGATAAGAGCACGCGTTATTTTTTTGTTGGCGATTGACCAGCCGATACGGAAACCTGTCATAGCATACATTTTGGATATTCCGTTCAGGATGATCAGCCGTGAATTGTCGGAATCGTCCTTAGCATAGTCGTAGCAGGATACCAGTTGACGCCCATCAAAGATAAGCTTCTGATAGATGTCGTCCATTATCAGATAGATGCCCTTTTCTTCGCAGAACTCGATCATCTCCTGAATGAACTCGGCAGTGTAGACTTCACCGGATGGATTGTTGGGGCTGTTAAGAATGATAGCTTTGGTGTACGATCCAACAACCTCCTTAATATCCTCAATCCTTGGATGAAAACGGCCATCCTCTGGTTGTACGATGACCGGAATGCCGTAGAGCATCTTGACGATCTCGGGATAACTGACCCAGTAAGGAGCGGGGATGATGACCTCGTCCTGTGGGTTGAGAATTGTCATCAGAATATTGTACACCGCCTGTTTAGCTCCAGCATGCACGCAGACATTTTCTGGTGCCACCGCCTTGTGGTAGGTTTCTTCGGTGTAGCGAATGATTGCTTTGATCAACGCGGGGATACCCTCGGTGGGAGTGTATCTTATGTCGGCAGTTTTCAGTTTGGCAGAGCAAGCCAGGATCGCATCCAGCGGCACTTTGCTCTTTGGCTCACCCGATCCGAGATGAATCACCGGTTCGCCTTTGTCCCGCAGGCGGGCGGCTGTCTCATTGAGTCTGAGAGTCGGTGATTCCTTAACTTCTTTGGCGAGTTGACTTACGCTCATATCATTATCCTCTTAAAAGTGTCGCGAGAGCGGACACATCAACGATGTCTTGTACGGAACAGCCACGAGAGAGGTCGTTGGCCGGTTTGGCCAGACCCTGAATAATCGGTCCGGTGGCAGTGGCGTTAGCTAAACGCTGGACCAGCTTGTAGCCGATATTTCCGGCGTCCAGATCGGGGAAAATAAGGACGTTAGCATCACCGGCAATCGCTGAGTCGGGAGCTTTTCTCTTACCAACTTCAGGGACAATAGCGGCATCGAGTTGGAACTCACCGTCAATTAGCAACGAAGGTTGTTCTTTCTTGATTATCTCCATAGCGGCCAAAACTTTGTCTGCGTCTTCATGTTTGGCAGAGCCTTTGGTCGAGAATGACAGCATCGCCACTCGTGGTTCTTCACCAGTGAGGAAATTCATCGTTTCGGCGGTCGACATCGCTATTGAGGCCAGTTGTTCGGGGTTAGGATTTGGGATGACGGCACAATCACCAAATGCGAACACCTTGTCTTTGACACCCCGATACTCAGGAATAGTCATCAGGAATGAACTCGATACAGCCGAGATTCCTTTTTTGAGGCCGAGGACATGGATAGCGGCGCGGAGCACGTTACCCGTTGTATTGATCGAACCGGCGACTGAAGCATCAGCCTTATCGTGACGGACCAACATAGCTCCGAAATAGAGCGGCTGGATAATCGCTTTGCGCGCGGCCTCTTCGGTCACGTTTTTTTTCTTTCGCAGTTCCACGAAGTCGGTTACGAAGTCATCCAGGTCGGGAGACTCCGCAGGGTTCACCACTTCGACCTGGTTGAGATCAAGACCGGCGCTGGCCGCTAGTTTTTTGATCTCAGCTTGATCTCCAATCAGTGTTACGTCGGCAATAGCTTCCTCTACCAATATCTTGGCGGCATCTATCATGCGAGGCTCGGTACCTTCGGGCAGAACCACCCGTCGATGCTTGGCCTTGGCTTTATCTCTAATCGTTTCAATTACACCCATCTCTATCTCCAGTTTCGTGCACGATTGTTTGAAAGGTTTATGTTAATTGCTCTTTTAATTCAGGGTTTGAGAGGAAGGCCTCAATGAATGGGTCGAGATCGCCGTCCATAACTGCCTGGACATTCGAAGTTTCATGCGAGGTGCGGTGATCCTTGACCATATTATAAGGGTGGAACACATACGATCTTATCTGTGAGCCCCACTCGATCTTCTTCTTGGTTTTCTCGAATTTGTCGAGCTTCCTGGCTTCTTCTTCACGGTGCAACTGGTACAGGCGTGCTTTCAACACTGTGAAAGCGGCATCTTTGTTCTTGTGCTGGCTCCGTTCCGACTGACAGGTAACAACAATGCCGGATGGCTCGTGGGTCAAGCGAACGGCCGATGAGGTCTTGTTGACATGCTGACCACCAGCGCCCGAGGCGCGGTAGGTATCGACACGAACATCCTCGTCGCGAATTTCAATTTCGACATTGTCTTCGACAATGGGATAGACGTGTACCGATGCAAACGAAGTATGGCGACGTGAGTTAGCGTCGAAAGGTGATATTCGCACCAGGCGGTGTACGCCTGACTCTGATTGCAGGAAGCCAAAAGCATAATCGCCCTTGATACCCAGGGTGGCCGATTTAAGACCGGCTTCATCACCCGGCTGGTAGTCCAGTAGTTCGACCTCAAATTCACGGCGTTCAGCCCAGCGGTTGAACATACGGAAAAGCATATCGGCCCAGTCCTGCGATTCGGTCCCTCCGGCGCCGGGATGAATAGTCATAATGGCATCGCGGTGATCATCCGGTCCGGAGAGCATCGCGGCTAGTTCAAAGCGGCTCAACTCCTGATTGACCTGGATGAGGGAGGTTTCGATTTCAGTCAGTTCGGTCGAGTCGTTCTCAACCATCTCGATAAATTCGGAGGCATCGGACAGTTCGGTATTGAGCCGTGCGATCGATTCGATCCACTTCTTGTGCCTGGAAATCTCTTTCAAGATCGCCTGGGCTTTCTGGTTATTATTCCAGAATCCAGGTTCGACTGTTTGCGCCTCCAACTTAGCTACCGTCTTTTGTCGCTTATCGAGGTCAAAGATACCTCGCTAACTTCTCAAGTCGGCTTATCAGCGGCGCTACGAGATTTCTAACATCAGCCATCGCCATATCACAAACTCCCAACTAAAATCAGGTCGGGAATATATGCCTTTTCAAAAAATCGGTCAATTGGATTCGACCCCTATTTTGGCCTTTTTTACTATAAATTACTTATATAAATAGCGAGACAACCTAACGGATCGCGTCCTCGACCTTGACAGCCGGTAACTGGGACGTATTTTGAACACATGGCAACCAAATTTCACACAATTGTTGTAGGTCCCTTTGCGGTCAACTGCTACCTGCTCTGGGAGGAAAACAGTTCGGCCGGGTTGATAATTGACCCCGGAGCCGAGGCGGAGACTATTACCTACTGGATAGATGAACTTGGCTTGAAGCCGGAGGCTATCCTGCTCACTCACGGACATGGCGATCATATCGCGGCTGTGGCCGAATTGAAGAAACAGTATGACATCCCGGTGTATGTCGGGGTGGGCGATGAGGAACTGCTGGCTAATCCGAGTGCTAATATATCAGCTTTCTTTGATCATCCGGTGGTGGCACCAAAGCCGGATCACCTGGTGCAAGATGAGCAGAAACTCTTAATTGGAGGAATCCAACTGACCGTTATGGCCACTCCCGGGCACACTGGCGGTGGAGTCTGCTATCTTGAAGAAAGTACCGGGCGGCTTTTTTGCGGCGATACGCTATTTGCCGGGTCGATTGGTCGCACCGATCTTCCAGGTGGAAATCATCAGCAATTGATCGATTCAATTATGACCAAAATCATGACACTTCCCGATGTATTTGTAGTTCTGCCCGGTCACGGTTCACCAAGTACGGTCGGAGCTGAGCGAACGAGCAATCCGTGGCTCATAGGTGGTAGCTATGCCTGATTTGGATATGCTCGGACCATTACAGACCGCCGGTCTTGCCGATTATCATTGTCACTGCGATTACTCGATTGATGCTGTTGGGTCGATTGATGAGTACTGCCAGGCGGCTCTCAAGAAGGGCTTGGTCGAGATATGTTTTACTACCCACTGGGATACATCGCCTATCTCTGGTAGTAACGACAACGTGATTCGCATCAAAGGCAAACTGAAACCAACGATCCCTGACAATCTTGAGCCGTATGTTGAGGATGTCCGGCGGGCAAATGAAAAGTTTTTTCCGCTCGGTTTGCGGGTTAAGTTAGGTCTTGAGTATGGCTGGTATCCCGGATGTGAAGAAACCGCTATTGCGTTGAAAGAACGTTACGATTTTGATCATTTCCTCTGTGGTTTGCACGAATTGGATGGACTTTGTTTTAGTTGCAAAGAGTGCTATCCGCGCTGTTTTGCCAAGTACTCGGTTGAGGAACTGGTGGAGAAATATGCGGAGGAGATCGCCGCCGCCGCTTCAACCGGTTTGTTTGACTGCATTGCGCATCTCGACTATATTCGCAAATATGCTCACGCGCACTATGGCGAAGAACTGGACCGATTGCTGTTTGAACGGGGACTGCCGCAAATTCTTGAAGCGTTGTTGACGAGTGGCACATCGCTGGAAATCAATACTGGTGCCCTGCGACGTGGATTCAGTGACTATTTTCCCTCAATGAAGATCATCAATGCTGTCAAGCGAGCCGGTGTTATGATTCCGTTTTTAGGCTCTGACGCTCACGCTCCCAACGAGGTTGGGCACGATTTCGATGCCGCGGAGATTATTGCATCGCCTTGGTCTGAAGCGTGGTCTCAGGACTGATTAAACTGTCTTTCATCTTAATATGAGCAGAAAACTGCCACGATCGTTCTATGACCGCCCTACGCTTGAAGTGGCGCGCAATCTCCTTGGTAGCTTTATTACATTTAGGACAAAACAGACGAGTCTGTCGGCTCGTATTGTCGAAGTTGAAGCGTATATTGGACAGGACGACCCTGCCTGTCATGCGGCTCGCGGTCTGACCAAGCGCAATCAAGTTATGTTCGATCAGCCCGGTTTTAGTTATATCTACTTCATTTATGGGATGTATCATTGCTTCAACATTGTGACCGAGAGGGAAGGCTTTCCGGCGGCGGTTTTGCTACGTGCGGCTGAACCGATCGATGGGATCGAGTCTATGCGGAAGCGATCACCCAAGGGTAAGGTCGAACAGATTCTCAGCGGACCGGGTAAATTTTGTCGTTCGTTTGGTTTGACCCAGGATCACTCTGGAATGGATTTGACCGGAAACACGCTGTATCTGACGAGTGGAAAGGGGAAACCCGGTCGGATTGTAACCACTACACGCATAGGAATTAAGACTGGTACGGAATTGTCTTACCGGTTCTATCTGGCCGAATCAGAGGCGGTGTCCGGGACCAAATAAGAGAGTATCCGGAAATTGTGCAACTCAGCTATTTTCATCAACAGCGTTTTGGGCTGTCTCCAACAAGGCTGTAGCGTCAATTGGCTTATCGAAGATGGCAAACGGTTTCTTGATGGCTAAATGTTTGCCGGCAACCCCACTTATTACAATTATTGGGATTTTATTGAATTGCTCATCTCGATGCATTTTCCGGTAGAAGGCAGTTCCGGTATCATTTGGCATCTGCAAATCTAATGTGATCAGGTCAGGTTTTTCGTCTTTTAGTAGCTTCAATCCCTCAATGCCATCGGAAGCGGTCATTGTTTCAAAACCGTTGTCTTTGAAGAGTTCTATCAGGAAATTTCTGATATCCTCCTCGTCATCGATTATCAGCACCTTCTTGCCCATATATTGTCCTCTCAATTCGGACCAACGATAGTTAATGGTCTATGCAATCACACTCTTTGTTTAGGCTTATATTTCATTTTTTCTTGTTCATTATTTCCCGAAGTTTTTTTAGCATCTCAGGATCCGCATCGTCAATGATATTCTTCAGTTCGTTCTGAATCTCAACTTGTTCTGCCGCTTCTTGTTCGTCCTCGGTTGTGTCCATCTCTAAGAGTTTCTTAATTGCTCCAACATAATTATTGGGTTTGACCGGTTTTTCGAGGTAGATACCCGGTCCGGACATAGTCAACTCCTTGAGGTCAGACTTGCCCAAGTCATCTCTTGCATGGCCGGTGACAATTATGATGGGGATCTTTCCCAACTCTTTGTTCTTTATCATATCTTGATAGAACTTAATTCCCGAACGTTTTGGCATCACTAAGTCTAAAGAGATCAAATCTGGTTTGTATTTTTTGGCTTGTTTGAGTGCATCAAATCCATCGCTGGCGGTAATTACATTAAACCCAGCATCCTTTAGGGCCATTGATAAGTAATTCCTGACATCTTCCTCGTCATCAACAACCAGAATGGTTTTCACATCCGGTTTAGACATTGTATGCTCCTCTGTCTACAGTTCTTTATTACTCAGCACTATCTTTTTTGAATAAGGTCTGAAGTCTCTTCTTGGGGAAGGCCATTGTAAATTTTGTATCTTCATCTTTTTTTGAAACAACCGTTATTTTACCACCATGCTCCTGAACAATCTTCCTTGTAGTAAGCAAGCCCAGCCCAGTGCCTTTGCCACCCTTAGTTGTGAAAAAAGTGGTGAATATGCGGCTCTTAATATCGTAGTCAATACCACAACCTTCATCAACCACAGTAAAAGTAAGGGTGTTTTTGGTATCTTTCGTCTTTATGCAAACGTGGCAATCTTTTTTGTCGCTCATTTGGCAAGCATCTATAGCGTTCGATACCAGATTGGTCAAACAGGTATGAATACCCTTGGGGTCCAGCGGTACATCTTTGATTTTAGGGTCAAGGTCCGCAACCAAAATTACGCCGATGCTCTTGGCAATATCCTGATACAAACCAATAATTTCATTAACCAGACTGTTGGGGTTAACCATTACGAGTTCGGGTAAACGTCCCTTGGAAAAGCTCAGGAAATCTTTGACCAGGGAGGTGGTTTTATCGAAATTGCGCTCAAGCATATCCCAACCCTGGGATAGCATTTCCTTGTCGTCCCTTACCAAGGCTTTCTTGGTAATATACATGCCGCCTTCCAACCCCATGAGCATATTCTTAATGCTGTGTGCCAATCCGGCAACTGTTTGACCAACTGCGGCTAATCTCTCGGCATCGACGACTTCTTTCTCCAGCTTTTTGGTTTCGGTGATGTCGGTTGAAATTTCGATGACATGTATCACCTCTTTATCTCCCCGTGCTAAGGGAGAGGTGGATAGAACGTAGTGAGCTTTTTCACCGCCTTTCTTGGTTCCCACCTGTTGGGAATGATGCACTAATCCGTCTTTGAACGTTTTTGCCGCAGGGCAGTTAGGGCATTTCGTTTTCCGACGTTTGTACACCTCGTAGCAATGCTGGTTCTGCTTATCGCCGAAGGTTTGTCGGAAGGCTTCGTTAGCGCGAAGTATGCGGAATTCACGATCAATAACGGTAATATAGCAGGGCACGCGATCGAATAGAATTTGGTATTCCTGTTGCCAACTCTTGGTTCCTGTTACAGTCCTGGTCATTTCCAGAACATATTCAACCGGGCCGCCCTCCTCCATTCTAATCGGTGCAACGTGTCCTACATAGTGTGTCTCTTTCCCGTTCTGATCGACACCTACGTCATCAGCTACAACCACATTACCATCTTCGAACACTTTAGCAGAGGGACATTCATCACATGGCTGGTTCAGTTTTTTGTACACGTTGTAACACTTTTTGCCACGCCAATCACCAAACCTCTTGGTGAAATTATCATTAGCGTTAACGACATTATGATCCCTGTCTATAACCGCGACATTAAAAGGCACCTGTTGAAACAGCGTTCTGTAAATAGTATCAACGAGTCTTCTTGATTTGTCCAGCCTGGCTTTGCGCATTACTTGTTTCCCCGCTTTTTCGACGGTGTGGCGGAAGATATGAGTTTTCCGATTGTCCGAATATATTCCTCTACATCAATTGGTTTTTCCATAAAACAATCAGGAGCGGGAATTGTTTTGTCCGGAACGTAAGAACGGAAATCAAATTCATTTTCTTGTTTTACGCCGCTGATAATTATGACTGGTATGTCTTTGTAAGTCGGGTCGTTTTTTAGTCGTATGTACATTGAAATACCGGACTCTTTCGGCATCATAATGTCAAGACAAATCAGGTCAGGCTTTACTTCCTCAAGTATAAGGAAACCATCTTTAACGCTATCAGCGGAATATGAAACGTAATTGTTGCTATCCAAAACCGCAACCAGATAAGTCATCACATCATGTTCATCATCAATTATCAATATTTTCTTACGCATAACGCTGATATCAATGTCCCTCTACTGTTGGGCGATTTTCGGGAAGCACTACGTGATTAAAATAAGGGTGCTTATATTTGTCGGTAACTCCATCTACAAAATGATCCGTGTGCTCCGATGTATGGCAGGTAGCGCAGAGAGCCAAATTTGATTTGTCGGCTAATTCTACAGCTTTCTGTTTATGGCAGTCAACACACAGGAAATGCATGGCATCGGTATACGAAGGAGCCATATATTTGTCAACCGTAATCGTCGCACCAGGCGGGATTAGATCTTTGTGGCACTGATCACAGGCCTTTGCGGTGGAAGCCAGGCGTTCCTGATCTACAGCATGACACTCGGTACAACTGATATTAGCACCCGTCGGGTTAGCATGCCAGTCATGTTTGAAGGCATCGGTCCTTTGATACATATCGAGGTGACAGGTATAGCACCCGCTTTGCTTGTCATTGGGTTGGTTCATATGGTGGCAAAGAACGCATGAGCTGTCGCGGATAACATGCGCTTTGTGATCGAAGTTTACACCATAATTGTCACGATTGCCATCAATGAAAAGAGTATCACCACCTAATGATTTCTGTGAAGCGACCTTCTGGATGCCACCACTGTATATCCTCTTGCCAGGAATTATCGCGAAACCAACTGCCAATGAAATTACAAAAATTAGTGTGTATACTGTGCGTCCAGCCAGTCGGGGTGTCCCGAGCCAAACTTCAGAGGACCGATCGAAATCAGGACGGCTTTTCTTGTCTTCGCGTGGATCCTCCCATTTACTATCCCAGATCTTAAAGCGTTCTATACAGAAAAGAAACACCAGGATCGCCGCGCTGATTATCGATAAACTGACAAGCACCTCAAATATTGTCGGCGTATACCTCGGGCCATCAACCGAGAGCATTACCCCTGCGATGTTAGCACGATCCAACCCCAATCCGATTACTGCCGAAAGGGATGCCACCCAGAGACTGCTTGAGGAATTACGAAGTTTACGAATACCCATCAGGATTAGTGGGATAATAACCATTAGTGACATTTCGACTATAAATATAGCCGATTGCCACGACCCATCGAAAATCATAGCGAACTTACCATTGGCCCCAATGTCAATGAGACGAACCAAGCCGTAGGTGAGAACCATAAATGAAGACAGAACCCCAAGTCTTGCAAGAGTCTGATTATCCGTTTTCCGGCGATAGATTCGGGAGATTACCAGTATTGCCAATATCAGCATTATCGGACCGATCGCAATCGCCGAGAGCAAAAAGAGAATTGGTAAAAGTTGTGTGTACCACAGGGGATGCAATTTTTCCGGAGTGATCAACCACATTGACCCCAGTGAAGATTGATGGAGCGTTGATATCATTATGCCCAGAAAAACCAAAACAATTTTATATTTAGTGAGGAATTTCCGAACTTTAGTGAAGCGGCTGGTCTCTTCGAGCGGCACAGGTACAAACTCTAAAAAGAGCACAGTCAGGTACAGCATCACACACCAGGAAACTTCAAACAGCGGTGAGTGATGTTGCCAGTAAATAATGGGATGCCAGACAAACCAGGGGAGACCCAGCTCCGTAACTAATGCGGTCGCCGCTGTTATATAGCCTAAAAACGCAAGCAGTACAGATACCTTGGCATACTTGTGATATTCCTCACGTCCCATTATGTAAATAATGGCCGTCATTACAAACCCACCGCCAGCCAGGGCGATACCTGGAAAGATGTTGAATCCTTTCCAGATCCCCCAGGGGACGGCATCGTTCATGTTTGCAATCGACCCCAGACCAATTAAAAACCGGGTTGCCAACGCCGCCGCTCCCAGACCGGAAATTGTCCAGAGAATCGATTTGAAAACTCTTGCCCTATCCATTGCTTATTCCTTATCCCCTTCTTTTTCCCCCTGGAGCTTTTCTCGACGCTTGCAAATCCAGTAGATGCCACCCATCAGTGCACCCATTCCTACAAAAACAGGCGGAACTGCTTTCATCGCAGTCTTTGTAGTATCTGGTAAAGGTGTAACCCCTGGTTTCAGAGGGTAGGACAGGAACTCCAGATCAATATCCGAAACATAGAGTACCGATGTTCCTCCGACTTCAAATTCACCATAGACCTTGTTGATGTACTTATCGGGTTCATTATCGATCCGCATATGTGCTTCAGCCAGAAGCTGGTCACGATCACCAAAAATAGTCGCATTGGTGGGGCAAGCCTCTATGCAGGCAGGTTGTTTACCTTGTCTTATGAGGTCTATGCACATATCGCATTTCTGAACATAAGCCGCAGGTTTGTCCCAATCGTAACGGGGTATTCCATAGGGACACGCAACCATACAATAGCGACAGCCCATACACTTGTCGGGATCATAGATTACCGGGCCCTCTTCAGTCTTTTGTAACGCCGCAACGGGACATACCGAGACACAGGCCGCATCAATGCAATGCCGACACTGTTTTCGAATATAGTGCTGTTCCGGTTTCTCAATAATTGAGGTCCAGTTATGGGCCGAAAGTCCGTCATTTTTGTGCCAACTACGAGGAAAATCTCGCTCAAGGTTATTCTTTTCTTTGCATGCCGCCACGCATTCAAGGCAACCTATACATTTGGTGATATCAGTCAGAATGGCGGCTTTCATACCGGTTCCCCTTTCTTGTTAAGGGTGGTACAGATATCGTCATCAACATGAGCGGGGAATTTCCACGCAATCATCATAATGAACTGAGAAAGTGGCATAATAACACAGTGAGTGATCTTGGTAAATGGGATCAGAACAAAAATCAGCTCACCGGAAAGAATATGTATCAGTTTAGAAAGCTGATATGTTGCGGGAGAAACTGCCATGTTGGAACAGATATAGCCGGTAACAAACGGAATAATTAGCAACAGGGGCCACAGGTAGTCTTGTTTGCGACTCAGGAACCTCAGATTGCTACTGGCAATACGTCCGATTATGATCCCCGCTCCCGCAATAATAGCTACCAGAGTTAATATGTCAGCCCAGGTTTTGGGAAGAGACAACCATCCAAAACCTATAGCAGTTTCCCACAAGCGTACGTGAGCCAGGAGGAAAATGGGGACAAGAATCAGGCCAACGTGAAAGGAAATGGAAAATATGCTGTAGAATGGTTTATGAGTGAAAACACTCTTAATTGGGATTAGCCACTTAATAGTTTTACGTGTAGCCGTGCCCCAATCTATAGTTTTATCGCCTGCTTTGCGATATGCGTCTACGGCTCCCCAAATATCGAGGATGAGGATCCGCGCCAAGCCCAATACCATAATGAAGAATGTTAAACGGAAAAGCGGACCTGCTGAAAAATCAAGTAACCCTTGCACTGTCTATCCTTTCTGACTCTTGGTGTCAATGCTTTTGGTTGATTCATCAAAAATGACAGCATTGTATATCAAATCATGAAGGCCAATCAATTCACAATCAATTTTCTGATCTTCCAGGAGTTCACGAATCTGTTTCTTACAATTAGCGCACGGCGCGATAACATACTTGGCACCGGTGGCTCGGATCTGGTCAGCTTTGGCTTTGCCGCCGACAGATGTTCGGTATGGTCGTATCTCGTCAATCGAAACTGTACCTCCGCCGCCACCACAACATATGTTGTTTTCACGATTGGGTGTCATTTCAACGAAATTGGTACAGAATGCTCTGATAATTTCTCGCGGTTGGTCCACTACCCATCCCTGGCGAGCGATGTTGCAGGGATCGTGATAAGTTACCGTTTCGGTGATGGTATTAGGATTAAGCTTCAGCTTACCATTCCTGAGCATGTCACGTGTATATTCCATGATATTGATTACCGGAATTGCGTCTTTGCCTCCGCAGTGAGTTGGGACGAAATATTTGGCAGAACGTGAGGCATGGCCGCATTCGCCGATGAGTATGTTCTTAGCTTTCAGGCGCTCCGCTTCGCTAACCAGTTTCCGTATGATTCGTTCCAGCATCCGATCGCTGTAAAAAAGACCATAATTGATGCCATCAAAATACTGGGTGCCTATAGTCCAGGAAGCGCCGGTCGCTTTCATGACTGCCGCGACCCCCATCAATGTTTCTGCCTCCATCAGGAAATCACTTACAGCCGGGATGAACAAATAATCACAGCCTTCGACATCAAGGGGGAATTTGATATCTATTCCCTTTTCTTCTTTCATATCCTCTTCGAGGAATTCCAATGTGTCGAGCAGAGCCGGGAGAGGTATGGCTGAAGTGTTACCAGTAGCTCCCTCCAATTGTTCACGGACGCTGACGACCAGTGCCCGCGGGGCAATACCTATCTCGCTTAGAATGTACCTTCCCAGGTGTGTAATCAACGCATGATCGATACCGACCGGACACTCATTCGTGCAACGTCGACAGGCCGTACAGTTCCAGAAGGAATCAGCCATCTCTTCGATCATATCGTCCGTAAGGTGACCGGTACCAAAAAGTTTTCCCTTCAATGAACCGGCCAGTGTGAAATGACGTCGATACACACTTAGCAGTAACTCAGAACGATGACAAGGTATATCGTGAGGATCGTTGGTGGCCTGATAGATCGGGCACTCAACCGCGCATTTGGCACACTTGGTCGTCATGCGTATGAAATGTTCCAACGCAAAACGATAGTTTGAGTGTTTAAGGATGGCGGCGAAAGCTTCCAGGAAGCGTTTCGGTCGATCAGCGACATTAAAATCTTCAACATGATATCGCACATCAAGTTTTTGTTGTTCGATTACTTCTGGTTTCTTGGTGGGGGCAAAAGCTCGTCCATGTTCTTCAGGCGTTATGGCTTCGGTTCTCATTGATGCTCCATGAATTAGCGCATGCTATAATATCTACTATCGTCTTTATTAAATGGTTGGAAATTCTCTTATGTCAAGTGTTGTAGCTTTTTTCTTGTTATTTCAGATCAAAAAAATAAAGAAGACAAAAAAGATAATAATAGGGGGGAGAATAAATTGTACAATCTGTTCATATATCACATATGATAAAAAATCTTCATACTCTTTTTCGGATATGAAAAGATGTCACATTGTGTGGCATATGTCAATTTAGTTGATTTGCTATAATCAATTTTATTCCAATTAAACAAATGACTGTATTACATCCCGATGGATAAAGACTCGATGAATCTGTAGAGATGAAATAAGAATTACTGAATCGTGAATGTTGGGTTGTGGATAACACATAGAATGACAGACATTACGTTAGCCAATGTGCCAGACAACGGAATCGACTGGAATCAGCATTTGGAACAGCCTCAAAACGTTTTGCCAAGAATGTTTGAGGTGTGTTCTCGCGTGTAAGCATGAACTGTTGATGGCAGATAGTAGCAAAATTCCACCTGATCTCCTCTTTATCATATTTATGGTTGCATTATTGCAATGTCCGCCATACTTTAGCCGTAGACTTAGCAGGTATATAATATGAGTAAGCATAAAAATAAAAACGATCCAACGGAAGTAATCCTCGATTCAATAACTGACGGGGTGTTCACCGTTGACAATGATTGGTTAATAACCTCCTTCAACAGAGCGGCCGTGGAAATCACTGGTGTTTTGAAGGAAGAGGCTGTGGGACAGCATTGTAGCGACGTGTTTCATGCTTCTATATGTGAGACGAACTGTGCTATCAAAGAGATGTTCGAATCCAGACAACCGGTGCTTAACCGGGCGGCTTACATTATTAATGCCAATGGGGACAGAGTGCCGATCAGTGTGTCTGCGGCTCTGTTGAAGGATAAAGCCGGAAATGTTATTGGTGGTGTGGAAACTTTCCGGGATCTGAGCGCCGTAGAAGAACTCAGACGGGAGTTGAGTAAGAAATACTCTTTCCAGGATATCATCAGCAAGAACAAGGTAATGCTAAAGATATTCGACATATTTCCCGGTGTGGCAGAAAGTGACAGCACTGTTCTTATAGAAGGGGAAAGCGGTACTGGCAAAGAGTTGGTTGCCCATGCCCTGCACAATCTTTCCTATCGGAAGAATGGGCCAATCGTAACAGTCAACTGTGGAGCACTTCCGGACACGCTTCTTGAGTCGGAGTTGTTTGGCTACAAGGCCGGGGCATTTACCGATGCTCGCAAAGATAAGCCTGGACGGTTTGCAATGGCCGAGGGCGGAACTATATTTCTCGATGAGATATCTGACATCTCACGCGCTTTGCAGGTACGGTTACTTCGGGTCATTCAGGAGCGGACATACGAACCGCTGGGTGCCACAGATTCGAATCGAGCAGATGTTCGCATTATCGCCGCCAGTAACCGAAACCTCGAGAAACTTGTCAAGTCGGGTGATTTTCGGGAAGACCTGTACTATCGAATAAATGTAGTTAGCGTCAAGTTACCGCCACTTCGCGAGCGAAAAGAAGACATCCCACTGCTAATCAATCACTTCATCAGACGGTTCAGTAATCTCAAGAAAAAACTGATCTCAGATATTTCCCCTGACGCTTTGGCACTATTAATGAGTCATGATTATCCTGGTAATATCAGGGAACTGGAAAACATAATTGAACATGCTTTTGTCTTTTGTCAGGGGACAGTTATAAATATTGATAGTCTGCCTGAGAACATCAGACCCAAAGAAATCAAGCCCTTAGCCGGGTTGAAGTCAATGGACGACGTTGAGGCTATTTTCATTACCGAGGTTCTCAAAAGGAATAACTTCGACAGAAAGAAAACAGCCGAAGAGCTTCGAATGCACAAGACAACACTCTGGCGAAAAATGAAGAAATTAAGGATTACTACTCCTGATTAGTAATGGTTGCAGTTACGCACTATTTATGTTTGCAGTGATTGCATAACTGCATCTATTCTTACCGGGCTGTCCCATCTGGGTACCACTCTTAATATTCGTAACTCATTGCACATGAACACATAAGCTTCATTACTATCTAATTAGTACCGCTTTGGCATGTGTTCTGCTTGTAGGATTGCCATGAATACGAAGGTTGCAATTCCGATATTGAACGAGCGGGTTTCGCCAGTTATGGATAACGCATGTCGTTTGCTTATTACTGAAATAGTCGATGACCGGGAAGTCTCACGCACGGTTATTGATATTCCTCAGGCGAACATTTCCAACCGTGCGAGTTTCCTTGCGCAACTCGGAATTGATGTTTTGATCTGCGGTGCTATATCGCAACAGTTTGAACAGATGATCGCCGCTTCTGGGATAAGAATTCTTTCCTGGTATTGCGGTAGTTGTAATGAAATAATTGTGGCCTACTTCAACGGGACTTTGGAGAACGGAAGTTTTCTTTCACCTGGTTGCAGGCGACAGCAGAGGTGTAGAGGAAGAGGTCGGTCTCGGGCAGGTCGCTCGGGTCGTGGCCGTAAAAGACCATTTAAGGAGGAGTTATGAGAATTGCAGTTACATCTCAAGGTAAGGAATTAACCAGCAAGGTTGATCCTCGATTTGCGCGAGCACCATATTTTTTGATTTTTGATACCGCAGACGAAAGCCTTGAAGTTATTGAGAATAGTCAGAACGTTAATGCCGCACATGGGGCAGGTATTCAAGCAGCTGAAAATGTTGTAAGCAAGAATGTGGAGATTGTTGTTGCCGGCAATTTCGGTCCTAAAGCATTTCAAGCTCTTGGAGCGGCAGGTATTAAAACAGTGGAGTGGACAGAAGGAACAGTTTCTGAGGCAATAGAACTAGCTCGCAACAATAAGTTAGGGCCAAGTGATAAACCCAATGTTGACGGACATTGGATGTAGTCTCCCAGCTGTGTCTGAGGAGAAATGAATATGACACCGATGAAATCAGATGTTACCGGCAAAGGTGTTGGTGCTCGGAGAGCGCGCACACGATTAAGGGGCATGTTCTCCGGCGAGAGAGGTAAGGCGATTGGTTTTACTTCGGTTGTAGCGCCCATTCTAGGCTATGTTGTCAACGATCTCAGAAAACCAAACAGCATTGTCCGCAAACTCATTGGAGGAGTGATTAGAAAGCTCCTACCACCGAAATCAGAAAAGTTGAAAGTGATTGACATCACCGACGAGGTTGAGATCCTCGATGATGATAGTGACAGGAAAAACATGAGCGATTTGACAAATAAACACGAAAGGAGTTAATTATGCCAGGTGGAGATAGAACCGGACCGAGAGGTGCTGGAGCAATGACAGGGAGAGGTGCTGGCCTATGTGCCGGAAACGATGTCCCTGGATATATGAACCCAGCTTATGGACGCGGGTTTGGCGGCGGTCGTGGCCGCGGATTTGGTCGAGGTTTCGGCATGGGAGGAGGCCGAGGATGGCGCAATCAGTATTACGCTACCGGAGCGCCGGGATGGGCTCGTGGATACGGTTATCCTTATCCCGAAGCATATCCGGGTGGCTTTGGTACAACTACAAATGTAAAAGCAACTCAAGCAGATGAACTTTTGCATTTGAAAGAACAAGCTCAATACTTCAAGAGAACCCTTGACGATATCGAGCAGCGAATAGATGAACTTCAGAAGAATGCAAAAGAGTAAGAGAGAACAATATGCCATCAAAAGGTAATTCCGGCAGCATTGGCCGTGGGCAAGGCGGTGGTCGCGGTTCTGGGCGAAGACAAGGGGGTGGCCGTGGCATGAGACGCGGTGATGGCCGTGGAATGGGAAGAGGTATTGGCCGGGGTTGTGGTGATAGCCCCGGCATGAGGCAAGGGATTAGGCAAAACAGGAACATGGAGGAATCTCCAGATTCGGTCGAGTTACAATATTCCCAACCGTACTCTGAGCAGTCTGGCCAAGAAAGATTGAGGCCAGAAGGCTCTGATCAGGAAATCGAGTTGCTTAAGATTCAGGCTGACACAGTAACGACTCAACTCCAGAATATCAATACGCGTATCTCTGAATTACGGGAGGGGGAAATGTCCGCACCCTCCAATGTCGCCTATGTTAAAGAGAGCAATAAAATATCGAATGAAACGAGGAGTATAAGAACAGTTGCAGTCGTACACGAAAATGAATGTGTAGGTTGTGGAGTTTGTGCGGAGGTATGCCCAGAGGGAGCAATCGCCGTAGATGACTTGGCAGTTATAGATATCCAAAAGTGCACTGCTTGTGGAGCATGTATGTACGAGTGTCCCCAAAATGCAATCTCGCTTACCGAGTTGAAAGAAGTAGCATCATAAAGAAAATACAGTAATGAAATCAGATTTATTATGAGGTACTCATACATTTGCAAGAAAACCTCGACGCTTCAAAAATAATGTTATTAATGATATAGATAAATATGTTTCTGAGATTCAGAACAATACATAAGAGTAGGAGAAGACATTATGTCACCAAAAGGTAATTCCGGCGGCGGTCAGGGCGGTGGACGTGGTCAGGGCGGTGGACGTGGCCAGGGAAGTGGACAAGGAGGAGGACGTGGTATGGGACGCGGTGGACGTGCTCTTGGTCCCAGCGGAAAATGCGTATGTCCTAATTGTGGTGAGACTGTTCAACATCAACAAGGAGTAACCTGTTTAGATGTAAACTGCCCAAAGTGTGGCCATAAGATGATAAGAGAATAAACAACTGAGGAATATAAACTTGGAAATATCTATTGCCAGTGGTAAGGGAGGTACAGGAAAAACAACTATTGCTACCAATTTAGCTGTAGCCATTGCTAAAATGGGCAAAAAGGTTAGTTACCTTGATTGTGATGTTGAGGAACCTAACGGAAGTATTTTCCTGAAACCGAAAATTACTGAAAAGTTTGATGTGACTGTTCTAATTCCCAGAGTTATTCACGATAAATGCAATCTTTGTGGAGAATGTTCTGCTGCCTGCGAATATAATGCTATAGCTGTTTTGGGAAAAACGGTGGAGGTATTTGATTCTCTTTGTCACAGCTGTGGGGGGTGTCTTGATGTTTGTCCGGAAGATGCCATTGAAGAAATACCCCGAACCATAGGTACCATAAGTCATGGAGATGGAATGGGGGTTAAGTTTTATGAGGGACGCTTGAATGTCGGAGAAGCGATATCTCCTCCGATAACAAAAGAGCTCAGGAAACTTGTTAATAAATCCAATGTGACCATAATAGATGCCCCCCCGGGCACATCATGTCCCGTCATTGAAGCAATTAACGGTACAAACTTCGTGATTTTAGTAACAGAACCTACACCATTTGGTCTGAATGATCTCAAGTTGGCAGTTGGAATGATGCGAGAAATCGACTTACCATTCGGGGTTGTAATTAACCGGTCAGATATCGGTGATAATAGAACTGACGAGTATTGTCACGATGAAAAAATCGATATCTTGATGAAAATTCCATTTGATCGTAAAATTGCTGAAGCTTACTCACAGGGTGATATGATGCTTGATGTTGATTCTAAATATGAAAAGAGTTTATACGAATTGTACCAAAATATAGCTAACAGAGCACTATCATGATGGAACTGGTTGTAATTAGCGGTAAGGGTGGCACTGGTAAAACCAGTATGGTTGGTTCACTGGCTTCTTTGTCACGAGATAAGGTACTGGTTGATTGTGATGTTGACGCTGCTGATCTTCACCTGATTTTGCAGAATAAAGTTCAGAAAACAACTGAGTTCATTGGCGGTAAACAAGCCAGTATTGATGAAGATAAGTGTACGAATTGTGGAATCTGCCAGGATTACTGTCGATTCGACGCTATCAAAAATGAATCCCAGTCAGATAATGAATATAAAGAAAGATATTGGATAGATAAGCATGCCTGTGATGGATGCGGGGTCTGTGTTCGTCATTGCCCTGAGGATGCAATCGATTTTAAGGAGGTAGTCAGCGGCGAGTGGTACATCTCTGATACACCGTATGGTCCCCTTGCTCATGCGCGTCTTGGCATTGCTCAAGCCAACTCTGGCAAGTTGGTGTCAGAGTTACGCCAGCAGGCAAAACAATTGGCAGATCAACGGGGGCTGGATTTAATTCTTATTGATGGTCCCCCGGGGATTGGTTGTCCAGTAATTGCCTCGATTACCGGAGTTGGATATGTTTTAATTGTTACTGAACCGTCCATGTCAGCCTTACATGATATGGAACGGCTGTTGAAATTAACTGTCCACTTCAGAATCCCCACTGGAATCTGTATCAATAAATACGATATTAATCTTGCTTTAACTGCTCGAATTGAAGATTTTGCAAAAGAACAAAATGTAAAAATTCTTGGGCGAATACCATTCGATCCAACGGTAACGAAGGCACAAATGGCAGGTACGAGCATTATCGAACATAATGACAATGGGGCATCCAATAGCATTAAAAAATTGTGGTCAAATCTTAATGCGGAGTTCAAAGAGAAGGGTTGATAATCTCAGAACAGGATAATAATTAATCGTAAACCAATGGAAATTAGTATGGAGTTCAGAACATGAAAATCGCAATCCCAACTGTAGATGGAATATTATGTCCGCATTTTGGACACTGTCAACAGTTCGCAATTCTTGATATTGACCCGGAGACAAAGACAATCAATGAAACTAAGATGCTTACACCACCTCCGCACGAACCGGGTGTACTTCCCGCATGGCTGAGTCAGATGGGATGCAAAATTATAATTGCTGGTGGTATGGGAGGCCGAGCAGTCGATTTGTTTCGGCAGGGCGGCGTTGAGGTTGTCATGGGGGCATCAAACGGAAAACCAGAGGATATAGTAATGGATTATTTGAAAAGCAAGTTAGTCACTGGTTCCAATCCGTGTGACGATCCTGATTTTCATGGTGACAGCGAGTGTGGTAGTTAGCAATTGTGTTCAAGTAATTATTGATAGAGTAGTAGCATAAAGTTGCGGCCGGTCATGCGAATATGTTTCAATGGTTTCGTGTGACCAGCCGCACATGGTTAATATATATTTATGTATCAGCAGAGGCGGCAGAACCGCCCCTTCATTTATCGTGACTGGCAGATGTCCACATCTGCCGAGC
>JAGGTI010000073.1 GCA_021163775.1 Candidatus Zixiibacteriota bacterium | reverse complement strand
ATTCTGCCTGTAAAGTACCAGGGACGGGTGGTCGCCTGTCTTAATGTCGCTTCGCAGACAAAGGCGAGTATTCCGAAGATGTCCCAGGTTGCGCTGGAAAGCCTGACTTCGCATATCGGCGCGGCCATCGTACAGCAAAAAGACGAAGAGGCATTGCGGGAGAGCGAGGCAAGTTATCGCCAATTGTTCAATTCATTGCCCTACGGAGCAGAGATTATTGATAAAAAAGGGATAATTACTAAGTGTAGCCAAAGCACAGCGCGGATGCTTGGGTATGAAATGGATGAGATCATTGGTAAGCACATTACCGAATTTGTTGACTCGGATACCAGGAACACGTTCAAACAGAACTATCCTAAACTTTTGAGCGGTGAATCACTTGCGCTTGATGTTTGCATGGTACATAAGGACGGCACGATACTCAACATTTTGCGTGCGGCTGAACCCATTTTGAACGCGGATGGGGAAATTGAAGCTGTACTTGCCCTTAATGTGAACATCACCGAGCGCAAGCAGATTGAGCAAGCGTTGCGGGAGAGCGAAGAACAGTATCGGAGTGTCGTAGAGAATGCCAGGGAACTGATCTGGCAAGTGGATGCCGAAGGCAAATTTGTATTCTTTAACAGTTTCGCGGAAAGAGTATCCGGCCAGAAGAGCGCCGCCTGGCATGGAAAACACTATGCGCCGCTTATTCATTCCGATGATCTTGTTCACGCCAACGAAGCGCATGAGAAAGTCATGGCCGGGAACGGCGTTGAATACGAGATCAGAATATATGGTAAAGGTGGTGAAATCATACAGTTGGAAGTGCAAGCGATCCCCATCTATGTGGCGGGAGAAGTTGCCGGTGCACTCAATTTTGGTCGCGACACCACCAGGCGCAAGCGGGTGGAGAAAGAGCTGAGGCAGTATCGTGACCACCTCGAGGATCTGGTAAAAGAGCGTACCTCCGAGTTGCAGGAGGAAATCACTGAGCGCAAGCAGGCCGAAGAAGCTCTTCAGTCCTCTCAGGCTAATCTGTCAGCGATTGTCGAAAACACGGATGACTTTATCCTCCTCTCTGATCATACGGGTAGTCCTATCTATTTCAATTCGGCCTACGCACAGATCATGAAAGAATTACTCGGGATAGTGATGAAACCGGGGCTCAAACCTCATACTCTTCTGCCCGACGAACATGAACGAGCTAAATGGGACGGTTATCATCGGCGAGTTCTAAGCGGAGAGAGCTTTGCGATCGAGTATTCCTCTTCTCGGCCCAATGGTCAGATCATTTACCTTTCAACCTCCTTCTATCCGATTCGGGAGAACGATAAGGTGATCGGTTTTAGTGAGTTTACGCACGACATCACTATACAAAAGCGTACCGAAGAAGCTCTCAGGGAGAGTGAAGACAAGTTTCGGATGATTACTGAGCGTAGTTTTGACGCTATCTACATCTCCGATATGAACGGTAAATTAACTTATGTTTCGCCAGCGGCCGAAAAAATGCTGGGGTATCGATTAGAGGATATAGTGGGGCGGAATGTGAGCGAATTTATTCATGGGAGCAGTCTCAAGGATGTTGGCCGGAGTTACGCGGAGGTATCCCAGGGACACACTGTTGAGGGATTGCAATTTGATGTGATCGGGTCTGACGGTCAGACTGTCAATGTTGAGGTTAACTCAACCCCGATTATTCAGAACGATTTGGTTGTTGGCTATCAGGCGATTGTTCGCGATGTCTCAGAGCGAAGGCATGCCGAAGAATTGCTGATGAATGCCTACAAAGATCAATCGAGACAACTTCGCCAGGTGGCTGGAGGCCTTGCCCACGATATCTACAATGATCTGTTCCCGGTTGCCGCGGCGATCCGTAAGATCCAACAGCGGTTGATCAATTTGAAGAAACCAGTGGGTGAAAGAGACCGGAAGCTGTTACGTTTGATGGATAGTGCCGTTCGCAGGGCAATAGATATGACAGAATCAGTCAACGTTTATTCAAAACTCGATAGAAATGAGGTCGAAGTCGGCACCAATCTGGTGAGCACAATTGGCGATGTCGCGGACCAGAATAGCGATGTTGTTTCCGATTTGGGTATTTCTCTGGATATTCAAGTGTCTGATAAGATAGACATAGCCTGTCCACGGATCCAACTCTTTCACCTGTTCAACAATCTGTTCTTGAATGCTATCGATGCCGTACAAGACTCGGCAACCCGACTTATACGAATCTCAGCCTCTATGGACAATAAACTGGTCAGAATTAAATTTGAGGATTCCGGCCACGGGATCACACCCGAAACACTCTCTCGGATGTTTGAGCCTTTCTTTAGTACCAGACCCAAAACCGGCACTGGACTGGGGTTGGCTATTGTTCAGCGCATTGTCGATCTATGCGTGGGCAAAATTGAGGTAGAATCTTCCCTTGACAAAGGGACAATATTCACTATCATTTTACCAGGGAACGTGGGTACGCAAAAGTAAGTTCCTCCTCAAGGGATTATGGCCCTTGGTCGATAATACCAAAGACGTACGTTCTGGCTTCTTTGATCTGTAACATCTTGTTATAGGACGGTCGTTATTGGTGACCTGGTTATGACTATGTTTGGTACAATTCTGCTTGTGGATGATGATCCGCTTGTGCTCGAAGTTTTGGTCGAGACTTTCTGCGATGATTATGAGGTGATTAGTGCCTCGAGCGGCGAGGAGGCATTGGTGGCTCTTGAGCGTTCCCCAAATATAAATGCAATTGTTCTGGATATCCGAATGGAGGGGATGGATGGCCTTCAAACGGCGACTCTAATCAGAGACATCAATCCTGATATCCCGGTGGTATTTCATACCGGATATCCTGGGGATTTCTCTGAATCTACGGTTGATTCGGAGTACCAACCATTTGATTATGTGGGTAAGAATGAAAGGCCGATACGCCTGGAAAGAGCTGTTAAGAACGCTGTTGCTTACCATAAACTGTCAGTCAATCGGGATGATCTGGTAGAAAAAGCCCTTAATAGTTTTGGTATGGTTGGTCGTTCCAACCAAATGCAGTTGGTTTATCGGACGATCGCCAAAGTAGGGCCTACAAACAGCAAAGTTGTCATTTTGGGGCCGACTGGTTCGGGCAAAGAGCTTGTGGCCAGAGCTATACATGCTCAAAGCAAACGTGCCGACAAACGTCTGGTCATATTCAATTGCAGTCATAAATCCCACGAGTTGATTGAAGCCGAACTGTTTGGGCACCTCAAGGGTTCTTTTACTGGTGCCATTGAAGATCGGATGGGTGTCTTTGAGTATGCTGATGGTGGCACGTTGTTTTTGGATGAAATCGGAGATCTCGACGCTACTACTCAGGTAAAGCTGTTGCGAGTGCTTGAAACGGGCGAAATGAGCCGAATCGGTTCACCGGAGATCATCCGTGTTGATGTTCGTTTGATTTGCGCCACCCATCGTAATCTGCTCGCTGAGGTGAGAAACGGGACGTTCAGGGAAGATCTTGTTTATCGTTTAAACGGCGTAACTATTACTCTCTCTCCTCTCAAGGAGCGGCGTGAGGATATTCCAGAGCTGATAGACTATTTCTTGCGGCGTTATTGTAAGCGAAACGGTCACGGCCTTAAGATATTACAACCGGAAGCTCGCAAATTGTTAATAGAATATGGCTGGCCGGGTAACGTCAGACAGTTGATGGATGCTGTGCAATCGCTGATTGATATTGTCCCCTCATTCTTTATAGCTAAAAGTGATGTGGTAAATTATCTGGAATTCGAAGGGCTTACAGCCAGCACTAACGATAACGGGTTTCAGGATAAGGTTCGTGATTTTAAACGAACATTGTTGATTCAAGCGCTTGATTTATCTGATAATAATATGAGTGCCGCCGCTCGTGCCCTCTCTCTCGATCCTTCTAATTTTCGCAAGTTGGCCAAAGGTTTCGACTTGATTTAGGTTATTAGCACCAACTATTCATAAGCTGTATTTGGTGACTATCACCAAACGTCAAATTCGTAGTCTTCAAAACAAAATGTAACGTACCATCAAATCACAAGTTAGCGTATTGTTGCAAAAGTGTTGTTCCGGCACGCTGTTTGTATAACAACGTTCAGGTATGTGCGTCAAGTATCGCATTCGTAACTTATCCCAAACGGTTACTGTGGTACATCACCTGGCATATACCGGGGGGCGCCCGAGAACTGAGTTGTACGCACTCAGTTGACAAGATACCGGCGGTGAACTGTGTGCTCTCACCGCCGGCTTCAATGTAATTATTATGATACTATATAGTCTATATAGTCTATATAGTCTATATAGTCTATGTTGGACTACGAGTATAAACAAAGTTGATTGGACCGTTGGTTGAATGATTCAGCTCGTATAACTTCAGGGTAAAGTAGGATTGTTATATGACATTAAAGGGAATTGACTGTCGAATCCTTGTGTGTCGGGAGTGTGGAGAGGAGTTTGTCTTCACAGTTGACGCACAGGAGTATTGGGCCAGGCTGGGGAAGACTGGTGACCCGCAATATTGCCGATCCTGCCACATAGATATAAAGCGCCATCGCAAAAACACCGAGCCGCCTCAATAATAATTTGGGGTAATTCATATCAAATCATGTTGTTGATAGCGCCACACATGATGATCCACACAATCACCTTCATCCGAAAGCAATTATTCTCTTGACAATTGGAATGTCTGTCTGTATACTCTCAATGTCCGGCTGAGTTGTCGTCTTTGGGAGGCGGCAAAACGTATCTGGCCGGAGAAAGCACACGAAAAATCTTAATAAGAGCACACAAAGGCATCGGATGTATCTGTGTCTTCGTGATGCCGTGGTAGATTCAGTGGCCTTTTGGCCGGTGTTCATACCTGACTTGGATTGCATTGGCAGAACTTTGACAATAGTTAATGTTGTAGTCGTTCGTGAGTTGCGTCTGAACGCACGCATACACACGAATGTAAATAGATAGAGTTGACTGACGTTTATTGATGAGTCGCAAAGTAGCTGTCCAGTCAGGATGGCGCAATGCAAGTCACGCTTTCTTCAGAAGAGTAGTGAACTTCAAGGCTACAAGCACATTGATGAATAGTATGGTCAGTTCCTGGCCCTTAACACATAGGAGGTGTGTATAGACAAAACAACGTAGCAAAGTAGTATTTAACCATTACCGGACGAGAATGGTGAGATCGCAGAAGGAGAAAAGTTGACGCTAAAAATCTGGGCAGCAGGCAGGGGTAATATAGAACCCGACGTGGGTACGCATGAGGCTCTAAAATCACGCCCCACCCGCCACTTCTATTACATAGAATATATCGTCATTTGTCTCTGGAAGTTCCAACAAAAACATATTGGAAAATCTATTTGGGTCTTGTCGCTTCAGTCTGCCGATGGGAGTATCCGGCGTCGTTGGTAGCCAAAGGGTTACGGGCGCCGAGAAGCTGGTTTTCTTTTTTTACATAAAAGAAAACTATTGTAAGATTCACAACTCCTAAGTTGGAGAAAATGATGAAAAGCTTTTTTAAAGTGATGATTCTCGGTGTGGCTTGCTTGCTGATTTCGTCAGCGGCTTTCGCACAGTATACTGAGTTCGTCGTTGAGCCAGGTGGCTCTTCAACAACATATCCGGATCTGGCTACTGCCGTAGCAACGGCACAGGCCTTTACCGGAGACCACCGGATCGTTGTCCGGGCCGGCACATACAATGATGTCGGTATTGTCATTGACCACACCCAACCCGGTAAGATCCGGGAAATCGTCGGTGAAGGTAGTGACGTTGTGTTTTTTGCGGATCCCGTTCTGCAAACCGGGATGTTCCTGGATGTTTCCGGGGCTACCGATGTGACGGTGACTGGAATCAATGTGGCTGGTTATCTCTGGGGTATGACGACTCAGTTTGGGCCGGTCACCGATCTCCATGTCTATGACTGTATCTTCGATGATAACGGCGTAGATGGTCTTCCCGACTATAGCGGCGGAGCGTTCTCAATACATGGTTCCGATATTCTTATCGAAGATTTGGAAGTAATGAACGGTGAGCGCGGTATCCGCTTCGGTAGCAAATATTGGGATGCGGGCCATGCTAATACTTGGGTCGGCCCAGTAACCGCCCTGGACAATATAACCGTCAAGAATTGCTATATTCATGATAATGAACAGTATGGCATTTACTACGATGGTTTGGCTGCCCCCAGCATGAATGGTGCGGTAGTCGAGGGTAATACGGTTGAGCTGAACACTGATGGCGGCATCCAGCTCTGGGCGCAGGGAGCTACGTTTAATGGCCCGACGGTTGACGGTAATACCGTTACAGCTTCGACCTGGGAAGGCATTATCGTCGCCGACGCAGCTGGCGGATCTGTCTCTGGCAACACCGTAACCGGTTGCTCCAAAGGAACCGTTGGTGGCGGCGGAAACAGCAACCTCAGTCCGCATGGAGGTATCTACATCTCCTCCTGTTCTGGGGTAACGGTGCATTCCAATACGTCGCATGCCAACGGCGATGCCTCTATCGCTGGCAGTGAATACGGCATGTGGGTAAGCGGTTCAAGTAACTCGGTTCGGTATAACTGTCTGTTCGATCACGCCGGCGTTCAAGGTTACGATGGTGGCGACGGGACCAACTACTGGACCGGCAATTACTATGAAGACCTGGCGACGCCTACGTATACGCTGGATGGCCCCGGGGTTCCGTACGAAGTCGATGGCGCCCCGTGGTTGTATAACAACAGCGCTGTATTCGCGACTGCTATCTCCCCGATCGAAGTCTGGGATGTGGTTGACATCGACGTAGCCTGGACTATTCCGGGTTGCTCGGAACTCGACGCTACCACTCTCGGCGCATACGAATTTACGTTCGATTACGACGAGACTAAGTTTGAGTTCGTGTCGGCTGGTTACAACATGTTGGCTCTGACCGAGGAAGATGCATTCTTTGGCCAGGCTAACGAAGAAGAAGGTGCTCTGTACACCGGAATCGCGGTGGACGAGGTTGCCGGAACGATCACGTTCGCGGCCACCAACTTCGAGAACCCGAAAGCTGGCGATGGTATTATGGCCTCGCTGAGCTTCCAGGCTATTGCCACCGGTACGGCGTCTGATTTCGAGATCCATTCTGTCTATCTTGATGGCGATGCCAATCCGGTGTTTGTGGCCAATACGCCACTACCGGCGACGGTCGAGGATAATACTATCCCGGTCGTTGAGACGCTCGATATCGTAGATGCCGTTGGTAACAATACTTTCGGCTTGAACTACGATATGGAAATCTCCGGTACGGTTTCGGATAATTATGATCTCTATCATATCTGGTATCGCTTTGACGATGCTGGTGGCTGGAATTCAATCGGCACCGTCGACGGTGTTGCCGATACTTACGGTCCGATCGTGGTTGACCTGAGCCTGATCGCTGGTGACGGCAGTCACACTCTGAACCTGATGGTTAGAGACGAATCAAGCAACAACGGTTACTGGAATCACGATTTCACGCTGGACAACACTGGTCCGGTTATGACCGACTTTGTTGCGACTGACCCTGATGGTTGTGCTGATGCTGGTTGGTCCAGCAATTTGACTGTTGATGTATCTTGGACGTCAAACGAAGCGTGTTCAGAGTGGCAGTTCTACAATGGTGCACCTGAAGGCTGGCTGACTACTGAGCCAACTACCTATACATTTGCTGGAGAAGGTATCTACGCGCTTTACATTCAGGCGAAGGATCTCTACGGTAACGCAAATGGTTGGGTGCTCTTTAATATGGAAGTTGACACGCAGGCCCCGGTTCCTTCAGCGGCCTATACGGTTCCTGCGGGAACAACCGGTAGCGCTACTTTCACCGGTGACTGTAACCTTGATGCCGCCGCCGGCGCGCTCTATGCCAAGGCGGTTCTTGGTGCTGTTGCTCCCGACTGCGCGGATATTGTAGACTTGATTTCCGGTCTTGGCACTTCGCCTCGGTTCACTTTCGTGATCGATCCTCCTACGGACGGTACCTATGATGTGACCTTTGCATCTATGGACGCCGCCGGTAACGTAGGTACCGTTGCGACCACGATCGACTTGGATATGACTGCGACCGAAATCGATGCATTCGCGGTGGCTGATGCTACCGGTTCTGAATGCAGTGATAATTGGATTGTCTCGGTAACGGTTGAGTGGACAGGCACTGATGTCAAGTGGCTGCATCTCGGTTCCGTTACTGATGTCTACGACGTGGCAATCGATATAAGCGCAGAGGTGTCCCCGTACACTGCTAGCTATGCGTTTACCAATCCGCCGAGAATTTGCGACGACATGAATCCCGTCTTTGGCCAGATTGAAGATGCTGTGGGCAACCTCAGCGTTGAGGCTACTGACGATGTATTCGTCGATTGCTCTACTCCGGTCGCCGGTACTGTTGTACTTAACGGCACCAGCTCAACCTGGACAGCTAATCCAGTTGTTTCGGTGGATCTGGCTGGTTTCACAGCTGATGTGGACGAAGTCTTCATGAGTCTGGTATCCGGTGACTACACCGCCGCGGTAGTAGAATCGTTTGCCGCCTCGACCACATTTGACTTTGGTACTCCCGCCGAAAACACGTGGGTTTACCTGTACGTTGAGGCTGAGGACTGTGCCGATCGTCGGACCGGTGAGGTTTCCGATCGTGTGGCCTTTGACTTGACCGACCCAATTCTGTCCGATGTTGTAATCAACGGTGGTGCCCTCACGACAAACAGTGAGGTTCTGTCTGTTGATTTCACGCTGGTGGAATCCAACCCGACGACTGTATACATTTCGGAAGCAGCCGACATGTCGGGCGCAACTTCCTATACGATGGGTGCTCCTTATTCCTTCACGGTTGCTCCTGGTGACGGAACGAAGGAAGTCTACGTACAGGTTGAGGACCGTGTCGGTCGTTTGAGCACGATCGTGATGGGCTCCATTGAACTTGACGGTACGCCTCCTGTGGCTGGAACTATGGTCTTCACGTCCGGTAACCCGCTGGCGGTTGAGGGCTATACCAACAGTCTTACAGGTAACTTTTTCTCGTGGACGACCCCGGACGACGACATTCTCAGAATCCAGGTTCGGAATGAGGACAACGATCCGACAACTGGTTGGCTGACCATTGATCCGTGGGAAGGCGCTCTGCCGGCCCTCGATGATCCGGGATTATGTGGCCCCATTACTATCGAGTGGTACATCACGGACTTCGCCATGAACCAGTCTGGACCGTTCACGCAGACTTTCGAGTACTGTCCGACCGCTCCACCCGCTCCGGTCAATGCTACTGGCGTTCCGGGTGCGAGCGTGACTCTGGCTTGGGATGCGGTTCCCGATGCCCAGCTGTACCATATTCGGTACAACTTTGCCAACGAGTATCCGCTCTATGGCAGTGGTATCCCGCCGTTCCCGATGACGATGGGCGAAGGTATCTTCGAGGCCGACGTGCTCACCAACGGGCACACTTTCGAAGGCCCGCAGGATGACCTGTATGCCTTTGCTATCTGGACCCTGAGCAACCACGGTGTCTGGGCTACTGTGCCAAATATTGAAATCCTCGAGCACAACTATCGCCTGGGTGACATTATGGATCAGGATGAGAATCTTGGCTCGGATGGTTGTCTGAGTTTCGATCCAGAGTTTGTCCTTCTGGCGGTTAGCTACAATACCGTTTTCGGAGATGCTTACTTTAATGATCTGTTTGATTTCTCGCCGATCGACTACGATCCGACTGGCATTGCCGCGCCGGATGGTGATGTTGATTTTGACGATCTGGTCATCTTCGCATTGAACTATCTCTGGTCACGTAACGAAGAAACCTGTGAAGGTCTGAAATCGGGTGGTGACGCGGCGACCTCTGTGATTGCCGATGTGACTATCTCGGCTGAAATTCCGGCTTTCGCGAGAGCTGGTGATGAATTCAGCGTACCGTTCTCCATTAGCGATGGCGGCATAGCTGGGTACCACCTGGTCTTCGATTACCCCGACAATGTCGAGGTTGTATCTGTGGATCCGGGTACTGCATATAACAATACGGACAAGATGTTCTTCTATTATGACGAAGATGCTACTAGTCTCGATGTCAGCAGTGTCATCCTTTCCGAAGGATTTGAAGCTGGTGAAATCGCGGTAGTGACATTTAGAGCTACTGCCACCGGAATGATAAGTCTGGATGACAAAGAGCTCGATGTTCGTGATTGGCAAAACGGCAAGGCCGAGGTCACTTTTGATCTGGCCGCCAAGGGTGGCACCCTGCCGACAGAATTCAGCCTGTCGCAGAACTACCCGAACCCGTTTAACCCGACAACTACCATTGAATTGGCTATGCCTGTAGCCGGTCAGTATAATCTGACTATCTACAACGTAATTGGTCAGATCGTTGGTTCGTTCGAAGGTTATTCGGATGCAGGATTTGTAACCTTTAACTGGGATGCTTCCGAGCAGAGTTCCGGTGTTTACCTTTATCGGGTAGAAGCTGGTTCATTCTCCAATGTAAGGAAAATGGTACTGCTTAAGTAGTCACTGGTTTAGGTAAGACGGGGAGAGGGGTTGCTCTCCCTTCCCCTCTCCCCACATTTGGGTCTTACCTGAACGCACAACTAACAAGGAGGAGAAGTGAAGTACAGAAAGTCTTACCTAACTAGCCTGGTTCTACTTGTAATGCTTGTAAATGCGCCAGGTATCCAAGGGCAGAGCATCTATTTAGATCCCGCTGCGCAGTATATCACAACCGGTATTGGAACCGAATTTGATCTCGAACTGAAAGTTGATGCCGGTATTACCAGTCTGAAGTCGTTTGTGTATCATGTCGACTTTGACCCGACCAAGCTGGATACAATATCGGTCATCCAGGGGCCGCTTTTGCCGTCGTCTCCCGCAGGCGCGTCAGGTACTATGTTCGGGAGTTATATTGTTGGCGACAGATTTGAGGTGGAGGACTTGATCCTGGGAGCCGGTATTGATGTTGCCGGACCTGGTCTGGTGGCCACCATAAGATTTGTGGTGCTGGATACGGGCACAATTGACCTGGCTGTCAGTCACCATCGAATTCGTGATGTTTCGGGCACGCTGTTGACAACCGATGCCTACGGGGCCACAGTTTATATTGATGTCCCCCCTGAGCCGTTTGAGTTAATTGCTCCAGTTGAAGGAGAACTAATTACTGGATTGCCGGGTGAAGATTTCCAACTTTTTTGGACGGCATCACAAACGCCTTATCCCGGAGAATCCGTTGAGTACACGTTGCAGTACAGTTCGATCGCAAGTTTTGACCCGTTATTTACTACAGAGATTCCGGGGTTGACTGGTACCTCAGCAACTATTCAGGTAGCTGATCTCGTCGAGGGATATGAGGGTGTATATTACTGGCGTGTTATTGCTACCGGCGATCTGAACGGTTTTGAACGAATGTCGACACCCGCCTATCGATCTTTCAATTTCGAATATACACGTGTACCCCCCGAGGATTTTGATCTACTCTCGCCGGTTGACAACACCGAGATTTCCGGGGTCGCAGAAGTTATGTATGATTGGGAAGATGCCGTCACGATAATTCCTGGCGACAATGTAGATTATAGATTGTATATCGGACCCGATCCAGAGCTACCAACTGGAGCTTTGGTGATGATCCCTGTTACCAGTTCTGTAGTCACAGTTCCAATCGCAGGGTTGCCGCGAAATGTACCGCTCTACTGGATGGTTAGGGCATCTAACAGCTACGGGCAAACAACATATTCCACGTCAACATTTGGCATTACATTTCTCGGTTGTTGTGTCGGTAGGGTTGGTGATGCCAACAACACCGGCGATGATGAACCGACCATTGGTGACGTAAGCTCCCTGATCGACTTGCTGTTTATATCTGGTTTACCTCTTGAATGCTGGGCGGAAGGAGACATCAATCAATCCGGCGGCGCTGATCCGGACAGGGATGACATAACTATCGGAGACGTTTCAATACTTATCGACTATCTGTTTATCACCGGTTCGAGTCTCGGTTTGCCCGACTGCTTTTGATTGCCCGCTTGGCGGCAGGGATGCGCTGAGCTACTAGGAAGGATTGTTCTATGGAAGACTTACGATGCTTCCGGCTGTTGGCCGTATTTTGGGCTGTGTCCGCGATCGCCTCGATGGGGCAGGCCAACACCGCTCAGATCGCACAATGTACAAGTGTGACCGCCAGTGCCGGACCCGATTGTGAGATAGCGGTCTCAGTCTGAATCATCAGCGAGCATTGAAGTAAGCACTTCCTGGATCCTATTGGGATAGTCACTTTTGCGTACCACCTCGTAAGGTTGCATAAACTCGGGGATATTGACATCCAGTTCAACACTTGGAAATCCTGAATGTAGGATCAGGGGAATGTCCGGGGCATAATCTCGGAGAGACCGTAAGAATCCGCTGTCGTTGAACCGAGCATTAATTCCCAGAATAACAGCACTAATGCGAGTCGATGAGCTTAGCTGTGTGAGGGCCTCTTCGTAAGAGTCAGCTTGTAACACTAAGTGTTTTTCACCAAGTAAATCTATAAGTGATTCTTGCGCTAAAGGGTCAGGATCGATTATCAGTATTTGGTTCTTGTTCAACACAATTTCTCTGATGTTCACGTATTTTTCACAGCCATCCAGCATTTAAGCACCGATGGGGCTTATTACAACCCCATCGGAATCCACTCAAAGCCCATTACCACCGCTTTGAGAATGGATTTCCCCCCCTCAAGGGGTATCTTTTCTCCTAAAGCGGAAACTATTGCACAACGTCATGAAACACTTTACTAATGTATGTTAGAGTGTGCGATAAAACGCTCTGTGCTCTAGCAGGTTGTTGAAAAAGTCCTCTTGTGTAGTTGCGGCTGGTCCTTCGAATTCGCTTGGGCGAATACGTGAGACCTGCCGCTATTGTCTGACATGCACTTACGTGTCAGGTCACAATCCCGTCTTGACGGGACAAGGACCCGACACAACTGTGAATAGGGTTTATCAACAAGCCCCTAGTTATTATATAGATGACACACAATATCTATGCCATAGTAGATGTTTTTACATAATAGCTAACGCGATGAAAGACAGTGTGATACACTACCACCGGAGCTTGAGAAGCTTGGAGGTGTGGCAAATTGACACGAAAGGCTGAACTGTTGATGTGTCAGGTTGACACATGGCGGTTTCCTTTTGGTTCCATTTTATCAGTTACCCAGATTGATCCCGTGAGCTTTGATCTTTTTGGATAGACTTGCCCTGTCCATGCGCAGGATACGAGACGCTTCACTAATGTTGTTGTCAGCCTTGGCGAGCGTCTTGATGATAGTCATTCTTTCAAACTCAAGCAACTGAGTGCGAAGCCCAGGCTCATCCAGAGAATCTTCTATTGTTCTGATTTGTAAGTAATCTTCAACTTCATCGGCAAAGACAACATCCGAGCTACTCAGCAAAAGTAGGGATTCAACTGTATCTTCCAGTTGGCGAACATTCCCGGGCCAATCATAATTGATCAAGGCATCAAGAGCAGATTCTTCGAGTATTCTGGGTGGTGACTGGTAAGTCTCGTTAGTCATGTTGACGAAATGTTTGACCAAGGCAGGTATATCTTCACGCCGGTCGCGCAGAGGCGGGATTCTTATTGCGGCACCTTTCAATCGATAGTAAAGATCCTCGCGAAAATCCCCATTTTCAACCATATCCTCAAGATTGCGGTGCGTGGCGCAGATGATTCGCACATCAACCTGCCTCAATTCGGGGGAGCCGATACGTTGGTATTCACCGTTTTCTATGACCCGGAGCAATTTGGCCTGGGTAGTAGGATCCAGATCGCCAATTTCATCGAGAAACACGCTACCTTTGTGGCTATACTCAAACAGCCCGATACGATCTTCCCAGGCGCCAGTAAAAGAACCTTTTGTATGGCCAAAGAGTTCAGACTCTATCAGATCGGGAGACTTATGATTGCAATTTAGAATACCCAGGCGTTCATTGCGACGAAGGCTATTACGATGGATAGCTTTGGCTACGATTTCTTTTCCCGTTCCGGTCTCGCCGAGAACCATAATCTTCTGATTGGTCAGGGTGGCCTGAGCGATCATCATACGTATTTCCTGAATCGCTCTTGATGTGCCAACCAGACCATATGTTTCGTAGTCTGATGCGCCGGGAGTATGATGATTTGTACGGAGTTTTTGCGAGACGACCGCATTGTGCACAGATCTCATCAGTCTCGATAGAGATTCACCTTTCTGGATATAATCGAAAGGTTGCTCATTGTTTTCAATGTCGTCTTCATTGTAATCACCAGGGTAACCTGTATGGAAGATGATTGGAATATCCGGGATGAGTTTCCTGATCTCCCTGGCGGCAGTGATACCATCCATCTGGGCCATCTTGATATCCATCACAACCGTAGTGATATCGGAGTTCTCACGGGCAACTTCTATCGAATTAGGTCCAGAGGAGGCTGTTAAGGGAAAATAGTCTTCGGAAAAAAGATCCTTAAGAGCCTCCAGGACCTCAGGGTCATCATCAACTAACAGCACTTTGGATGGTAAGTTAAGCGAAGTCATGATTCCTATTCATTGTTATTACTCTGGTCCGGTGTATCCGTATATCCCCAATACACCTGTATTGAGGTGCCCTTTCCCGGCGTGCTGTGTACGCTTACTTCGCCGTTGCATAAATCCACAATCCGGCGCACCATAGTCAGTCCAATCCCTGTGCCGCTCTGTGGCTTGCTTGAGTAGAAGGCATCAAATATCCGGCTGTGATACTTCTTGTCAATCCCTACGCCGTTGTCTTCTACTACTATTTCAGTATAGTCAGTATGTCTTGTCCATCCAACATTTATTTTTGGTTTGGTTCGGTTTTCTAAGGCATCAAGACTATTCAGGATCAGGTTGTTCATTAGAATGTACAGCAGGCTGTCATCGGCCAAAACGGTTATGTCATCACTGCCGGTAATTTGGAGATTGACCTGTTGGTCTGTGATACGAGTCTCATTGTCTTGCATTATCATATTGACGACGGCTGAGATATTTGTTGGCTTTGGTACGAAATCCGAACCCAGTCGCGTGAACCGGGTAATGAGTTTGGTCATCTCAATTCCCCGATTGATCGCCCTCTCAATTTTGTCGGCGGCTTCATGCGAAGCATCCTCATGAATCGTTTTCCGTAGCCGTTTAAGCCCGGCTTGAGCAGGAAACAGGGCATTTCTGATTTCGTGAGAGAAGCCACCGGCTATATCGCGAGCCTGGCGATCCTTCTCATGAGCTACCAGTCGGCCTTGAGCCTCTCGGAGTTCCTGGTGCGTGCGGGTGAGCTCTTCTTTCTGTTTGGCAATTAGCCGGTAGTTCTGTTTATTGCGTCGTCGATAGAAATTGGTCACCAGCAGGCCGCCCACCAGACAGGATAGGATCGCCAGCACATAGTTCTGATTGTTCAAGTAGAAAACGCTTATCAGGTCGAGCAATGATTTCTTCTCTATTCGGCCGATCCAAAAATACTTCGATCCTCCGAGTGCCAAGCCGGTAATATTGCCAAGAGAATCATGAGAGATCGGAATGAACTCTCCTATTCCGCGGGGAAAACTAAGCAACTTCGTCAGATCCGAAGTATAAATGCCATCCGTAAACACCTGTGCATTCTCATGGCCGTCGAATGTCAAGCTTGTTAGATGGTTGGAAATACGCACCGTGTCAGATATTGCTATTTCTGTCAGGGCAGTATCAAGCACTAACACTCGGCGATCCGAGAGGTGGACGTAGACCGAGATTTCTCCCTCAGGTCCATATGGTTGCAACCAGAAATTGGAATAGCCGCCACACGGTAGTTCGGTAGTGTGAATTACGTGGCCGAATTGATCTATCTTAGAAAGATAGAGTCCTTTGGCCTTGAGATCATCCAGTCTGTCCTCTTTGTAAAGCCGATGAACAGTTTCCGGAGCGGTAGGCATGATCTCGTGAAGCAAGTAGAACGTATTTTCACGCTGGCTCCGGATCAGGTCTGTGGATACAGCGCCGAGCTTAATAACATAGTTGAACAACAGTTCACCTGAGGTTGACACCGCGGATAGATAGCCCCACGAGTCCTGGTAGTTTTCGTCAATCCGGCCGTGTCCAGGGTTGCCGGTTACGAATATCATTTGGACACCAGCGTCAGCAGAGGCCTGGATATGAGCACTGCTATTTCGAATGCCGCTCGCGGTTGGGAAAGACCACTCCAGGGTCAGGGTCTCAAGTTCTATACAGTAGATTGCGCGTGGGCCAAGATCCCTTTCCGTGAAAACACAGATAATGGCTTCGTTCTTACCATCGGTGTCGAAATCATTGATAGTGACTATGGTTATATTGGGGATCCAGGCACCGCTACCGGTGTTATCGCGTCCTGAGGCGATGGCGAGTTTTCCAACTATGCCCAGATCCGGATGGTAGCAAGCCAGAAAAACAGTATCGTTCTGGTACCCCAGCATGGCCAATCCGGTCGGCGAACCAAGCGTATCGTAGAACAACTCACAATCTTTGACCGAGAGTCTCAGCGAAGTGTCGTCAATTAACTTTCGTGAGGGAAAACTCTTCAACGAAATGATTGCCGGCATGCCCCTGAACAGATTTCCGTTTCTTACCACCAGAAACCTTTGCTGACCGGTACTATCCGGTTCGTGGTCCCACAAATGGAAGCGCCTCTCGACGGCCACCGCTGCCGGTGTGGACATCCCAGATTCATACTCCACACATCGATAAGGCAAATACGAAGTGTCGGACGTTGTGGTAATTTCCAGGTGCTCCAGAGGTGCCGCCAGGCCAGTACTCAGAAGAACGACCGCAAGTGTTGCTATTGTTGAAAAAAAACTGTGTGTGTGTGGCTTCATTGAATTAGCTACCAACATAAGTCAACTTATAGGCAGTGTCAGGATTATGACTGTTTCCTCACCTGGTCTGCTTTCTACTGAAACCTGGCCACCGCGCATCTCGACAACTTGTTTCACAATTGTCAATCCTATGCCGGTTTCTCGGTTTGGTATAGTGGAATAAAAGGTATCAAACGCGTGAGCGCAAGTCTTCGGGTTAATTGGTGGTGTAAACTATGTTGTGTAAATTTGTAGATTGAAATAGAAACGGGTTTGACCATGAGTCTTTCTCGAAGTAAACTTGTGGTTTACAGAGAAGGATTTCAGGATGAGTTCTGTTGCGTTAGCCACCAGAACAAAAATCGCCAAAACAGTATAAATCTTGTTATTATCTTTGAAGAGAGCGAACCTGTGTTCACTTGAGGCTATAATTTACAATTTTCGCCAACGTTGTTTTAGAATTGTTAAAGCGAATATTTGGATATACTCTGTAGTAGAGATATGAGCAAACAGACTGTGCAACAAATAACTTCTACGCTACGTCGGGTTCATGCCGATGTGCGCCGGACAGAGCATATCTACATGGTGCTGGTCGCTCTCGTGATCGGACTATTAGGTGGTTTGTGCGCTGTCGGATTTCGAGAGTTGATACACTTTGGTCAACTTGCGTCCTGGGGGTATACCGAAAACTTGGTATATCATATTCAACATTTGCCTTGGTGGTGGAAAATCGGAATTCCGACTTTTGGTGGACTTTGTGTCGGGCTTATCACCTACTATTTCGCCCGTGAAGCCAAAGGTCACGGGGTGCCGGAGGTTATAGAAGCTGTGACTTTGCACGGCGGAAGAATTCGCTTCCGTGTGGTGATTGCTAAGATGATAGCCTCCGGAATATGTATTGCTACAGGTGGTTCAGTTGGTCGAGAGGGACCGATTGTTCAGATAGGTTCATCGCTTGGATCAACAATTGGTCAATGGTTGGGAATTGATGAGCGTCGTTTGCAAACCCTTGTGGGATGTGGGGCTGCGGCAGGGATCGCCGCTACTTTCAATGCTCCGGTGGCTGGTGCCTTGTTCGCAGTAGAGATAATCCTGGGCGATTTTGGTGTAGCTCAATTCTCTCCAATAGTTATCTCCTCGGTCAGTGCCACTGTGGTTAGTCAACATTTTCTGGGTGATTTCCCCGCATTTAATGTACCTGGCTATAGTCTTGTAAGCCCATTTGAACTCTTCGCGTATGTTGGTCTGGGACTGATAGCGGGCGTTATTGCTGTTGCGTTTATTAAGTCACTCTATGGACTTGAAGACTTTTTTGACGGTATTCCTCTCTACCCACCACTCAAAACGACAATTGGTGGTATCATTATCGGCCTGATAGCCATGGCATTTCCACAGGTTCTGGGAGTAGGGTATGAGACGATCAATCAAGCTCTGAGCGGAAACATGGTGTTTTGGTTGTTGCTGATCATGATTGCAATGAAGATATTTGCGGTGTCAATTACGATCGGTTCGGGTGGCTCAGGGGGGATTTTTGCGCCCTCCTTGTTTATTGGGGCGATGACGGGTGGAGTTGTCGGAACCATGGTCAACAATTTCTGGCCCGGTGCTGTGGCCAGTCCAGGGGCGTATGCTTTGGTTGGTATGGCCGCAATTGTGGCGGCCGCTACCCACGCACCGATCACGGCCATATTGATCGTTTTCGAGCTGACTAACGATTACAAGATTATTCTACCGCTAATGATCACTTGTATCATTGCTACTATCATAGCGACTCGTTTGCAGAAGGAATCTATCTACACTCTCAAACTATTGCGGCGCGGATTGGATATTCACAAGGGAAGATCAATCGACGTACTACAGAATCATAAAGTTAGTGATATCATGCGCACAGAATTCACTACGATACAGATTGATGCTCCTCTGATGTCGATCATCTCGCGGTTTGTAGATCAGCCGGGTAACTCTGTTTTCGTGCTTGATCGGAGTCAGCATTTGCGTGGTCTTATCACGCTGGATGAAGTCCGCCCGATAATTGATAATACTCAGTCTCTGAAAAGTTTGTTGATCGCCAAGGATCTGATGATTGAACAGGGATTTCCTGTTTTCCATCCGGATGACAGCCTTGCAGATGTTATGAAACGGCTGTCTGGACATGTGCATGAAGCCCCCGTAGTGCGCAACGGAGGAATCGTGGGGAGTATCTGGCCGGACGATCTCATTGCCCGATACAACGCCGAGCTTTTTAAGTGCGACATGGTTTCGGGGATGGCTTCCTCAATCAGCGGTGCCCCTCCGCAAACTTGTATCCCCGGTGTCTGTAACTTGAAGCTGGCTGAGATGAAAATCCCGATTCGCTATGTTGGACAGAGTATAGTTGATCTGAATATTCGTAAACGGTTCGGTGTTACTATTCTTTTGCTGAAGCGACCGATTGAAGGCCATGACGAACTGGTGGATACCGTTCCTACCGCAGACACGGTTTTTGAGAACGGAGATATTGTGCTTGTGATGGGCTCCGACCAAGGGCTTACCAGATTCGAGCGTAGTTAAAAATATTCTCAGCTATATAGCTCGTCAGCTCTCGCTGGGTTCCCGGTACACATCTTTAGCACTTGAAAATTATGTGTCGGGGATGCTATATTACAACTATGAAGACAATAAAGTCTATCAGGTCTATGCAGACCGCTGTACGCCAGATTGCAGGCCGTGGCAAAACTATCGCTATTGTGCCAACCATGGGAGCGTTTCACAAAGGCCACCTGTCGCTGATTCGCCGTGCGATGAAAGAAGCCGACGTGGTGGTCACGACTATTTTTGTCAATCCGGCCCAGTTCGGTCCGAAGGAAGACCTCGGCAAATATCCGCGCGATCTCAAAGCGGACATCGCCCAAATCAAAGCCACTCTCGGACGACGCGCGCGGAGTGCGATCGTTTTTACACCGAAAGCGGCTGATATCTATCCGGAAGATTTCGAAACCTGGGTGATGGTCGAAAAGCTGACCAAGACACTCGAAGGTGCCAAGCGTCCAACGCATTTTCGTGGTGTGACAACCGTAGTTGCCAAATTGTTCAATATCTGCCGACCGGATGTAGCGATTTTCGGTATGAAAGATTACCAGCAGGCGATCGTGTTGAAACGGATGACCAAAGATCTTGGCTATCCAATCAAGTATGTCATCGCGCCGACTGTGCGGGAACCGGACGGGTTGGCGATGTCATCCCGCAACCGGTATTTCGACGATACCGCACGCTGGGAGGCGGTCTGTTTGTATTATGCGCTGGAGTCGGCGAAGTCGATGGTTAAGGCGGGTATTCTGTCGGTGAAACGGATTGAGAAAGAGATGCAGGCGGTGATCCTGGCCACCTGCCCGACCGCGGAGATTGTTTATATTGCATTTACCGATTTAGACAGCCTCGAACTGGTGAAGAAAGTACAGCGTGGCACTATCTGCTCGTTGTCGGTGAAAGTCCATGGCGTGAGCTTGATTGATAATATGAAGCTGGGATAGGGGGAGAGGAATCATTGTGGGCGGTAGCAAATAGTAGGTCAGGCCTACTTGGGGCCTGACATTGCTATGCATCGGGCCTCAAGTGGGCCCGCCTGCGCGGATGAGACGAAAAGTATAGTAGGTTGGAACCCTTTAGCGGTTCCGACATTGTAAATTAATATATTTTCTCAAGAACACGATCATATCTCTGGTGAGATGCGAGTAGACATAGGCATCCGCCTGCGCGGATGTGACGAAAAGAGGCGGAGGTGACAGAGAAATGTACCTGCAAGCCCACAAGTTGCTGTGGGTTTGGTCCAGAACCGTAGGTCCGGTTGCTTGCAACCTGACAGTATCAAGGGGCAAACGGAACGTCTGCCGCCCACAGACATTGCTATGCGTCGAGCCTCAAGTGGGCCCGACCTACAAGAATAATTGTCGGATATCTCGCTCAAATAGTTGTTGCTCGAACGCCGACCTACTGGATGGGATATTGATCGCCCACAAAGAATACCAACCATAAATCCCTCACTTTCTTCTTGACGGCTACCTCAAATAGTATACCTTCCCCCGCAATTGACTGAATGAGGACAAGAACATGCCACAGACGAGACATAACATCGGTATTGAGTCACCAGGTTTCAACGCTATGGTTGTCAAGAATGACGATGACGGCTGGAAATTTATGTTGCTAAGGCGGGCCGAAGCTGAAACGTATCCAGGCACCTGGGGAGTAGTTACCGGTGGTAAGCAAGGCAATGAGACGGTCGCCCAGGCGGTTGCCCGCGAGGTTGCAGAAGAAACTGGTTTGGCTGAGATCCGGATGTTCGCTACCGAGCATGTGATTCAGTTCTACGAGCCGGAGGATGACAGAATCTGGATTATGCCTCTTATTATTGTGGTTGTGCCAAGCGAATCGGAAGTCGTGCTCTCGGCAGAAAACGACGATTTCGTCTGGTTATTACCACACCGTGCCCAACATCGGGTAACTTGGAAGAATCTTGAGCGTGTGTTTGATGAAATTGATGACGAGCTGGAATTATACCCTGCCCACAACTGGGTGGAGATTAAGGCCTGAGAAACCGGCGGTATCTTTGCGGTACGGTGGAACATACTGCACCGCAGTTTGTTAGAATGCTTACTGAGATGTACTTGCGGAAACAGCCGAAAATGCTATATTCCGTCCGCTTGTTGCTTAAGCAACTGATAAAGAGTTGATTATGTTGATTAGTGTTTGCAAATCAAAGATCCACCGAGCGACGATCACCGACTCCGATCTCAATTATGTTGGGTCGTTGACGATCGACGAAGATTTGATAAAGGCGGCCGATCTGGTTGAGTATGAGCGTATTTCGGTGGTCAATATCAACAATGGTGAGCGGTTTGATACTTATGTTATCAAGGGCGAACCGGGTAGCGGTCAGATCAAGCTCAACGGCGCGGCGGCCCGTAAAGGGGAAAAGGGCGATCTGATTATCATTATCGCTTATGGTCAGATTGGTCGGGACGAAGCAGTCGGGTTTACACCGGCGGTGGTCCATGTTGACCGGAACAACCGGCCGACCAAGTAAGAAACGTTCCCTCCCCGAACCTATAGATCACAGGCAGGGAAGCTTGGCAGAGAAAAGAGCAGCCGTCATTTTAGCCGCAGGTCAGGGCAAACGGATGAAATCAGACTTGCCGAAAGTGCTTCATCCAATACACGGCAGGCCGATGATCCGTATCCTTTTGGATCGATTCAAGGATTTTGGTTTTGATCCTATAGTTCTCGTGGTGGGGCACAAGGGGTCGGTTGTTCGTCAGGAATTGGTCGATTATCCGATCACATTTGTGAATCAGTTCGAGCAGTTGGGTACTGCTCACGCGGTACAGATGGCTCAACCGGTAATGGGTGATTTCAAGGGCACTACGCTCGTGGCGGCTGGAGATGTGCCGTTTCTTTCGCGTGAATCGGTCAAGAAACTACTTGAGGTTCATGTTAAAACCAAAGCGGCGGCGACCTGTCTGTCAGCCATTTTTGAGGATCCGACTGGCTACGGCCGGATTATCCGCAAGGCAGGTACTGACCGAATCCGGGATATTGTTGAACATAAAGATGCTTCACCGGAAATCCTCGAGATTCAGGAAATCAACTCCGGGACGTTTTGCTTTGACAACCAGCTTCTTTTTGAGACGATTGACCAGATCGGGTGCGACAACGCACAGGGTGAGTACTATTTGACTGATGCGGTGAAAATCCTTCATAGTCAAGGGTATCCGGTGTCGGTGGTTCAGGCGGCTGATCCAGATGAAGTCCGGGGAGTGAACTCGGTTGAGCAGTTGGAGTATTTGGCTAAGAAGTTTGAGCTGGGAAGTTAAACTGGCTGTTTTTATTCAACTTTACGGCTCACATAACGTTTAAGTAGTGAATGGCCGTTCCAGAACCGATATATTAACTGAAGGATTCGGAACCTTTTTTGGTTGACGATCTGGTGGCTACGTTGTAATTTGAAGTTGGGAATGGAGATAATACCATGACAAGATTGATTCTCAATATTCTGTTTGTTTTGATTCTGGCCGGATCGCTATCCGCCCAACAAGCTGATATCGCTTCATTGAAAGAATCGACGGCCAAAGCGCAGACCGGTTTGGGTATCAATCCGGCTGGTAATCCTTTCTCGTTATTAGATCTATCCCGGATTAATTGGTCGCATAGCTATTCGGTAGCCTTTTTCTCTGGTAGTGGCTCGTCGGGATCGGTCGGATTATTGAATACAACTATGAACTATGAAATATCGTCAAAGCTTAATCTTGCGATCAACCTCGGTGTGTTGCATAATCCGGGGGCGTTGTGGAACCGGAATACTGAGAACCAAGCGAGCTTACTACCCGGTTTTAGGCTCGATTTTCGGCCATCGGAAAACGTGATGATGTCGCTCAGTGTTCAGAGAGTGGCTGGGTATTCGCCATATTCGAATGACCGATACGGACGATATTACCATCCTTTGACGTCAAATTAGCGATTGTGATAAAAAAGAACGGCGCGGTTTGCACTGATAATATATTTACCAGATAAACAGGATGTTTAATTTCAGAAGAAACCGTGGGAGCGTAGCTCATACCGACCGCAAAGCGGACGGCGAGCGATCCAATTTCGCATGGCCACGATTAGGCGATTCAGTTCTGGTTGTTGCGGCGGTTCTGGTTGTTCTTTACGCCGTTTCGGTGGCGTCTCAGGCACTTGATAGTTATACTGTGGTGCGTACTACTCCGCTCTGTTCGATTCGTCTGCAAGTGATTGATGCATCGGGCAAAGACGATCTTCTGGCAGTCGCCTTGAGTGACATAAAGGCGATGACCGATGAGGCACTGGCTCTGGAGATTGTGGAAACCACCGATTTCAACCTTCACGAGGTTAGGGAATCCTACGTAGTGTCGCGACAGGAAGATTGCCAGCCAGCAAATATCCTGGCGGAGCGGCTCGGATTAGAGCCGGACGAAGTTGAGTACAAACCGTTGATTAACAATCGTCGGCAGGTTACCGCCACCTTGGTGTTGGGAGCGGGCGGTGTGAGTCCGGTGGTTACAAAATTGCAAGATGAGGAGATTTGACACCCAGTTTGAAAAAAGAACTAACCCCCCTCGCCCTTGCTCGCCAAGCCGGTCGGCTGGCTCTCGCCAAGAAAGGTTTTGATGTCAGAATACTCAAGCTCAAGGGATTATCTTCGGTTTGCGACTATTTTGTCATTGCTTCGGGTGAGGCCGATGTGCAGGTCAAGGCGATAGCCGGGCATATTTATGACGAATTAGCCAGTATGGGATATAAGCCTAACTATCGCGAAGGACATCGCGAAGGGAATTGGGTATTACTTGACTATATTGATGTGGTTGTGCATGTATTTTACGAGCCAACCCGGAGTTTCTATGCATTGGAAAAACTCTGGGGTGACGCGCCCGTAGAAGAACTCTCTGACGAGTGATGAAAGGTACTTGATTTGGGAACGAAAAGTAAAAGTAAGGATTCCGGCCTGGAGCTGGTTGATCTTAAGAAAAAAACTATAGCCGAGTTGTTGGCAATGGCTGAGGAAATGGATATACCCGGGGTTTCGGGTCTGCGCAAGTCAGAGCTGATCTACAAGATCATGGAAACTGAGACCAGCAGTGAAAGCATTATTTTTGCCGAGGGTGTTCTGGAAACGCTCGAAGAGGGGTACGGTTTTCTCAGGTCTCCGGATTACTGCTATCTGCCCGGTCACGATGATATTTACGTCTCACCATCACAGATCAAGCGGTTTGATCTTCGCACCGGCGATACAATCTCAGGTCAGGTTCGGCCACCCAAGGACAACGAACGGTATTTTGCACTGCTCAAAATCGAGGCCGTGAACTACGACAATCCCGAAGTTGCCAAGCATAAAACCTTGTTTGACAATCTGACGCCGCTCTATCCTGATGAACCGTTTAAGCTTGAAGTCAGCAAGGAGAATCTGACTACCCGCATTATCGATCTGATGTGTCCGATTGGAAAGGGTCAGCGAGGTTTGATTACTTCTCCACCCAAAGCTGGCAAGACGATTATACTTCAGAAGATTGCCCAGGCGATAACGACCAATCATCCGGAAGTGAAGTTGATCGTATTGCTGATCGATGAACGGCCGGAAGAAGTCACCGATATGCGTCGGTCGGTCAAAGGCGAGGTCATATCTTCAACTTTCGATGAGCCGGCCGAGCGGCATGTGCAGGTGGCCAAGATGGTGTTGGAGAAAGCCAAACGACTGGTCGAGCACAAGCACGATGTGATCATTTTGCTCGATTCGATTACTCGTCTGGCGCGCGCTCACAACTCGGTTGTGCCGCACTCGGGCAAAATCCTATCTGGTGGTGTTGATTCCAACGCCCTGCATATGCCCAAGCGGTTTTTCGGGGCGGCGCGAAATATCGAGGAAGGCGGCTCGCTGTCTATCATTGGTACCGCGCTGATCGAAACCGGATCGCGCATGGACGAGGTCATTTTCGAGGAGTTTAAGGGTACCGGCAACATGGAAATGGTGTTGGATCGCCGGCTCGCTGAACGACGTATTTATCCGGCTATGGACATTAACCGGTCGGAGACACGCAAAGAAAATCTGCTACTTGGTGAGGATGTTCTCACGAAGATATATGTACTGCGCCGCTTCCTGACTGAGATGAATCCGATTGAATCGATGGAGTTCCTGCTGGGTCGATTGCAGAAGACTGATAGTAATAGGAAATTCCTGGCCTCAATGAAAGACTGATAATTATACCGACACCTGGAGTTTTCGCAGTTTTCGTAGGTCAGTTTTCGTAGGTCAGGTTGCTTGCAACCTGACAAATTCTTGTAGGGCGGAACCCCTTGGTGGTTCCGCCGTCCGACACCAGCAGATGTGAACATTTGCCGGACACTTTTGTGCGCGTTCCGTGGGAGGCCGACGGGACGTTTGTCGTCCACGTCACACCCGCGCAGGCGGGGGGCTGGACTCACGTTTGAAGTGCAACACTTTTTCCCAAAATAGTTCAGCTGGT
>JAGGTI010000003.1 GCA_021163775.1 Candidatus Zixiibacteriota bacterium | reverse complement strand
CATCGTGAGACAGGTAGCTCGGTGCCGATGTTTCCGGCCAGACGTATAGCTCACTCCCCGACTCAATCGCTTCGCGCGCCAGTGAATCGTAGAGGCGGAAACTGTAATCTTCGTTGCCATCCTGCCACTTGATATCAATTGGCACCGATCCCTGCAGGATCGTCACCGGGTGTTTGCCTTCAAGTGGAATCACCGGCATAAGCTCCTAACCGTAGGCAATCAGCAATGTCACCAGCCCGACCGGCAACAAACCGCAGGTAAGTTTGTGCGCCAGGTCGACTTCTTTGCGCAACAACTGCCACAACATAACATTGACCGCGACGATCAAAAACGACAGCCCGTGCACCGAGATAACCGAAACGATTTGCAAGATATATAAGTAGTAACTCTGCGAATAACCAAGGTCTGACCAGGGGAAAGCAAATTCGGATAGCGTTCGGAAATACTCCAATCCGGTCCAGAGAAACGGGAGCGCGAATGTACCGTAGATCGGTTTGATGCGATAGAGCTTGTTGAAAATCGTCAGGATTGAGGTCAGATAGAACGCGACGATCACAACGGCCGAGAATGTCCCCGGCGGCGTTACCTGTGCCACCCAGTAAAGCGAAAAAGCATTGAAACAGAACGCAAAGAAATAGGCCGAGCGGAACGCGGTTTTACCTTCCAGTCGGGACAAAATCATAAATGGCCGAACCAGCGAAAACCAAGCTAAGAAACCAAACCAACCGGGATAGAAAGAAAGCGATAACAGAAACGCCCAGATAGTCAGTTCGAGCCGCCGTTTGCGCGTCTCCACGCTCGGCGGAATAATCAGGTGGATGAATCTTTGCAAAAAACTTTTCAGGTGCTTTCCTTTGTCAGAGTTTTCTCTCTGACTATTTTACACCCAAAGGGCGGGATAAATCAAGATACAACTGGCGTTGAGTAGGTCGGGTTCGAACATCGGACCATTGAGTGAGTCACGTAGGTCGGAACCAGCCCGTCCTGAGCCTGTCGAAGGGCGGGCGGTTTCGACAATTCTTGTAGGTCTTGCAGGTCAAAACCCCTTGCGGTTTTGACATCCCCTCTTGTCACGGTTGCTTGCAACCTGACATCCGACGATTGTCTAATGGTGGAACCACCAAGGGTTCCGACTAATCAATGCAAGACAGGCCTATGCTCTGCAAGTAATTAAATGTAGAGTCATAGAAATCCCGCGCGCGCGTTTCATCTTTATCGTTCCCCTCTGGTATCAAGATTACCATTCCCTGTCGCGCTCGTGTTAGTAGAACCCTGTACGCATTTTTCAGATATTGTCTTCTCACATTATCACGGATGTGTTGCCACTTCGTACCTTTGAAGTTCATACACTGCCAACCAGATTGTGAAAATCTAAAATCTGCATCCCAAGCCACACAGATCCAATCTAGTTCAAGACCTTGTATGTCAAATTCAGTAGCAATATCTTCAAGGTAGTATGACGAGCGAACATCTTCTCTATCATTTAGAAACCAATGTCGTGGATCAATCTTCGCCTTCACATTCAATCCTATAGGCTTCAGCCGACAGGCTCCGGAGGAGGCAACCAGGCCGTAACGCTCCGTGCCTCTTGCCTTACTTTTCAACCAATCTTTTGCTTTCTCGATATTTCGAGCCAAAACAATTGGATAGTTGTCCTTAATATCCAAATAGAGTGACTTCGACGTCTGTGTATCGCAATCCAGTATCGCCTTAACCAACGCTGCCAACTTCTCAGACCGAAAAGATCGAATAGACACCGACAAATGAAGCTCTCGCTTGATAATGAGTTGGTCTGGTCTAATATGCGAGAAAAGATCCACACCTCTCGTATATTCTTGATCAGTCAATCTGTCAGAAACGTAAACTTTCCAGTTAACAAATCGCCTCTGGATTGCTGAAAACCACTCTGGCAAGCCGGCTTCTCCTGTGTTGATCTCCTGCCCACCACCAACCAAGCATACGATAACAGACCAATCTTCATGTCGATTCATTACGCTGATCAGAAATTCAGGTTCCGACATACCGAAACTCTGAATTCCTTTTTTTCGAGCCATAAATGAACGTGTTTGCTCTAATGTCCACGCACGTTGGGCTTCATCAAACACTGCAACGCGCTCTATGGGGGCTTGATCATTCTGAAGAGCATCATCTCGAAAATGATGAATATTCTGAATGAACGCTCTTGTTTTGGAGAGCGCGGCACTCTTACTAATTCGGCCGGTGAGACCAATACTTTCGGCCACCTCATCTCTTGCAAGCGCTTCTTGAAGTACTTGAACTAGCGGCCCATTGCCGGAGAGGAATACGGCGTGTTCCCCTTTATCAGTATTGTGCCACTTATTGGCAAGATTCAAACCTGCCAGTGTTTTCCCTGAACCGGGTACACCAGTAACAAAACATATCGAATTCTCTCGCTCTCGCTGTGTGCGCTCAATTATCTTTAGAATTGTGTCAGCAGTTATACTCAGATTAATCGCATCCGAATCAGATCTTGATATATCCCTTACATTATGACCTTTATACAACGCTTGAGCAGCCTCAATTATTGTTGGGGTTGGTTTGTAGATTGAGTTTTCCCACTTCAGAACATCTATCGGGGGAAGTGAATCCAATTGGTTGAGCACCGATTTAAGTAACACACCAAGATTCTGATCATTGGCCAATTGAGGCGAATATACTAAGTCTTCATATGAGTGAAGTGTGTTTTCGCGCGCGGGAGCGTTTGTAGAAATTAGAATCGGCACGATTTGCCGGTCATGGCTCTCGGCATGAAAATTTTTTAGGTCCAGTGAATAGTCCAGAACCTGATCTATCCCATAGCTTGTGTACTGCTCATCACCCACCTTGAACTCTAATACAAACACAGTGCTCTTAATAAGTAGAATTACATCAACACGTTTACCCATACGCGGAATTGAGTATTCAAACAGCACTTGTCCATCAACAACAGTGGACAGCTGTCTCTTTAAAATACCAATCTGAGTTAGCCAAGAGTTTCTCTGAGATTCCTCTAACGAGAATTCATGCTGAGAGGTGAATTTCCCCAGAATGCTATGATCCGAATCAGATCGGAACACAGAAATACTTTGGGAGTAATATGCTCTTTTCATATGAGTTCAACGATCCGGCCGATTTATCCATGTATTGCAGAGTATTCAACACAGCATTGTTACATTCAATATCAAAAAATACCGTTCGTTTCAAACGAAGTCAACAATACAAGTTGAGTAGGTCGGGTTCGAACGTGGACAATTTGAGTGAGATACCCGACAGATATAGCAGGGCGGAGCCGCTTCGGACCCGCCATTGTCACAGTTTTACATGTCGGGTTGCTCGTCGCTTGCTTTGCTCACGACTCGTGAACCCGACCTACATTGTCCGTAAGATTCATCCGGCAGATGTGGACATCTGCCGGGCACTAAACAAGAGATTATGCGCGACCCAAATCAGGCGCCAACCAAATGCAGTTTGCCCAGCAGGTTCTGTACCTGAGGCATCAGGTCGAGTCCAACAATAAAGCCATAACCACCCTGGGCGCAGGCCCGTTCGTTGAACGCCGTAACATTGTCCGCACGCACAGAACCGCCGTGGAACATGATCGGCACCGGGTCGGCCGAGTGTGCTTTCATCTCGCAAGCAGTCGAATGGTCAGCGGTCCAGACCAGTAAACAATCGTCGGGCTTATCGAACAGGATCGGAACGGCCTTGTCTATCCGGTCGATGAACTCTTTCTTGCCCTGAAAATTACCGTCTTCGGCCAGTGAATCAGCCGCTTTGACATGAACGAAAACAAATTCGTAGTCGTTGATTTTCTGGATCGCCAGCTTGAACTTGGCTTCGATATCAGTATCCGGCAAAGCAGTCGCGCCGGGGACATCAAGAATATCCATACCCAGAAACGCCCCGATTCCTTTGTACAACCCACCGCCGGCGATACAACACGAAGTCAGGTCGTACCGTTCTTTGAAACTGTCAACAACCTTGTACTGCCCGGCACCGCGAACTAACAGGTAGTTGCCAGGAAGTTTCCCTGCCGCGATCCGCTCTTTGTTGAACGGATGGTCTTTCATCACTTCGTGTGCCTGGACCAGGAACTTATTGAGCACGTCGGCGGTTCGTTTTGCTTCGGGAGTGTCGTCGGTCGGCGTAACCGTGCGGATAGGCACATCCGGTACGTGTGGATCGGCGTCGATGATAGCATCGGACAAACCTTCGCCACGAATAATCACACCGGCTCGGTGCGCTGTTCCCGGCTTGACTATAAACGTACAGCCATCGATTTCCATGCCATCGACTGCCTCGCACAGAGGGGTCACAATCCGGATTCGTCCGGCACGACGGTCTTTGATCATGCCATCTTCGACCGTGCCCATGTTGCCGCGCAGAGCGACATCGCCCTCACGAAGTTCCATCCCTAACCCGGCTACTTCAATCGGGCCGCGCCCGGAATAGCAGGTGGCAATATCATAGCCGAAAATCTCCAGGTGAGCGGTATCACTACCGGGAACCTTACCCCGACCCAGCGTATGCATCATGCCGCACTCACCTTCGGCGGCGAATTTGTCAAGGTTCGGTGTGGACGCCGCTTCAAGCGGCGTCTTGTTGTCGAATTCGGGGATCGGGCGATCACCCAATCCGTCACAGATGACAGCAATTACGCGTTTCAACATTTTGAAAATCCCTTTCAGTAAAGTCGGTGAGGCTATACCTCGGTGCGATCAATCCCTGACCGCTATAATCAGATCAATTGAACCTTCGGCTCATCCCTGACGATATCCCCGACTCGATAACCAGCTTCTCCCGCCTTAGACAGGCTCCCGATTATTTTATCGGCAATTTCGGTTGGTGCCACCATGATGAATCCGACCCCCATATTGAAAGCGTGGTACATCTCAGCCTCATCGATTCCACCTTCATTTTGAAGAAAATCGAATATAGGCGGGATTGGTGTGATGTTCTTGTGTATCCGGGCTGAGAGGCCATTGGGGATAATCCGGCTCAGATTGCCTGGAATGCCCCCCCCGGTGATATGCGCCATACCGTGGATTTCATATTTTTCGAGCAGGGGATGGATCAGCGGCGCGTAACAGCGATGGACCCGCAACAGTGCCTGATCAACCGTCATATCAGTACCCGGTAGCGGGTCACCCGGCTTGCAACCGGCGATCTCAAATGCAACTTTCCGCGCCAGCGTGTAGCCGTTGGTGTGAAGGCCGTTCGAGGCAAGCCCAATACAAACATCGCCCTCTTTGATCGTCGAGCCATTGATCACTTTTTCTTCATCGACTATGCCTACGATAAATCCGGCCAGATCATACTCGCCTTCGGAGTAGAGGCCGGGCATTTCAGCTGTTTCGCCACCGAGCAAGGCAATACCAACATTCTTACAGCCGCGCGCGAAACCCTCGACAATCTCGGCGATCACATCCGGCTTGAGTTTGCCGGTGGCGATATAGTCCAGGAAAAATAGCGGTTTGGCGCCATGGACTAAGATATCATCGACACAATGATTGACCAGGTCTTCGCCGACCGTAGTATGTTTGTCGGTCATAAAGGCGATTTTCAGTTTGGTACCAACCCCATCGGCCGACGAGATCAGGACCGGTTTGGCGATTCCGGTCAAGTCGGGCCGGAAAAACCCGCCAAACGAGCCGATTTCACTGAGTACCTGGCTGTTGAATGTGTTTCGGGCGAGTTTCTTGATCCGCTGAACGGCATCGTCACCGGCGGCGATATCAACTCCGGCATCGGCGTAGCTGATACCTTTTTTTCTATTATTACGTTCTGATTTGTTCATGTTGCGAAGGTATTGGGATTGGGCGAGGAAGTCAACTATCTAGTAAACCGGTTCCAAGTGTTTCGCCAGGTATTGGCGTCGGCGAAGTCGGCGGTGTAACCTGGCGACTATTGTGCAATGATGATGATGTCCAGTCGATTCAGTATACTGCCAGTAACCCGTGCTGATATGATATAATGTCACGCCCCGAATAGGCGCGACCTACTTATTTCTTGTCGGTCACGCCCCCTTAAGACCTGATAGGTAGCCTTTGAAATAGGCCACAAAATACCGGTGCAAATCACACCTTATTTGGCGTAATTTTGCGTCTATCGGCCACCCATTATTTTTTTATTCAAAAATACTTGACGGGCCATTATTAACTACTTTATTCCCGCAATCTGAAAACCGTGGCCGGAATTTCCGGCAATACCGGGGTTACCCGGGAACACCGGAATATCCGGTGACAGGAGAAGAAAAAATGGTTACGAAAAAGCAGGCGCTTGACTACCATTCAGAAGGCAAGCGTGGCAAAATCGAAATCCACCCCACCAAACCATGCATGACTCAGCTTGATCTATCACTCGCTTACACCCCTGGTGTGGCCGAGCCATGTCTCATGATTCACGACAACCCCAGTGATGTGTACAAATACACCGCCAAAGGAAACTTAGTTGCGGTCGTTTCTAACGGTACCGCTGTGCTCGGCTTGGGCAACATCGGTGCCGCGGCTGGCAAGCCAGTGATGGAAGGCAAGGGCGTCCTGTTCAAACGGTTCGCCGATATCGATGTATTCGACATCGAGCTGGACACCCTGGATCCCGATGAAATCATCAAGACGTGTCAGCTTCTGGAACCGACCTTCGGCGGCATTAACCTTGAAGACATCAAAGGTCCGGAATGTTTCTACATTGAAGAAACGCTCAAAAAAACTATGAATATCCCGGTCTTCCACGATGATCAGCATGGCACGGCGATCATCTCGGCGGCGGCTATGCTCAACGCCCTGGAATTGGCCGGTAAAGAAATCGACAAGGTCCGCGTAGTCTTTGCCGGGGCTGGAGCGGCCGGTATCGCCTGTGCTAAGCTCTACCTCTCACTCGGTGTCAATCCTGATAATATTTTGATGACCGACTCGAAGGGTGTTATGTACGAAGGCCGTGGTGATACGTTCAACAAGTACAAACAACAATTTGTCCGCAAGACCGATTGCCGAACAATAGCCGATGCCCTCAAAGGCGCTGATGTATTCCTTGGCGTATCAGTTGCGGACCTGGTTACCCAGGAGATGGTCAAGACAATGGCCAAAGACCCCATTATCTTCGCGATGGCCAACCCTGATCCGGAAATCTCTTATACCGATGTCATGGCGGTTCGTAAAGACGCTATCATGGCGACGGGGCGTTCGGATTTCCCGAACCAGGTTAACAATGTACTAGGGTTCCCATTCATTTTCCGTGGTGCGCTTGATGTCCACGCAACGGCTATCAACGAAGAGATGAAAATCGCCGCGGTCAAGGCACTGGCCAACCTGGCCAAAGAAGACGTACCGGAAGATGTCGCCAAAGCATACGGAGTAGACCACTTCAAGTTCGGACGGGAATATATCATCCCGAAACCGTTCGATTCACGAGTCTTGATACGGGAAACAATTGCGGTGGCCCAGGCCGCTATGGACACCGGCGTGGCGCAAAACCCGGTAGATATCGACGAGTACCGACGTGAGCTGGAAAACCGTATTGGCCACGGACGGACATTCATGAATGTCCTCTGCGACAAAGCCAAGGCCAACCCGAAACAGATCGTTTTCCCCGAAGGTGATTCCAGTCGTATCCTCCGTGCCGCGCACTTGATAGTACAGCAGGGTTTGGGTCAACCAATACTGCTCGGTGATCCAGAGATAATCAAAACAGTAGCGGCTAAATATGAAGTCTCCCTTGATGGCATTGAGATTGTCAATCCGCTGACTTCGGATAAAATGGATGAATACGTCGAGACCTATTACCAGAAGCGTCGCCGCAAAGGCGTGTCGAAGGAGAGAGCGGCCGCACAGATATGCAACCGAACCTATTTTGGCATCATGATGCTCGAACACGGCGACTGTGACGCGGTCCTTTCCGGTATAACCACTAACTATCCTGCGACTATTCGCCCGGCACTTGAGGTAATCGACCTTAATCCAGGAATTACCAGGGTCTCGGGCCTGTTTGCTATGGTGAAGGGGGCGCAATTGTACTTGTTTGCCGATACAACCGTGAACATCGACCCGAACGCCGAAGAGTTGGCGGAGATCGCAATCGGCGCGGCCCACGTCGCACGCGGGTTCAACATGGAACCGCGGATTGCAATGCTGTCGTTCTCCAACTTTGGCTCCGCGCCTTCGAAGGAATCCAAAAAAGTTGCACTGGCAACCAAACTGGTGAAGGAGAAAGCGCCTGACCTGATGGTCGATGGTGAAATGCAACTCGATACAGCTCTAATGCCGGAGTACTCGAAGCGGCACTTCCCGTTCTCGAAACTGACCGATGAAGCCAACGTGTTGATATTCCCCGACTTGAACTCGGGCAATATCGCTTACAAGTTAGCTTTGCGGATGGGTGATTTGAAGGCGATTGGACCGATCCTGATGGGTCTATCGAAACCAGTCCATGTCTTGCACAAATCTCAGGAGATCAACGATATTGTCGATATGGCCGCACTCGCGGTTGTCGATGCCCAGCGCCAGTACTGAGTTGGGCGATAAGTGAAACAAAAAAGCCGGTGCATTCGCGCCGGCTTTTTTATTTGCAGTCGTGTGCTGTAAGGTGACTCCGCCTGACATCTCTAACATACCGGTAGGGTGTCGGGCAGAGTCGCCCAACACCACGTCAAGGGTTTCTGCTCCGGCTGTTATTGTGGGCGGCAGATGCCCTCGTCTGCCCCAGAACCTCGTGGCGCACGGGGGCGTACACCATGCACAAAACTGGCAGAACATGTAACTTTTGGGACAGCCTCCTCTCAGATGACTCAAGAATCAGAACGAAAAATCACAACCGAAAGTGGCCGGGTTGGTGTGTATCTCGCAGACAAACCGCCCATTGATTGTAACCGACGGTGATCCAAAGGTCTCCGAGGCCAGCGTGGCATCGATGGAAATATCAAGCATCACCGGTGGACCGCAACTGATCGAGTTGACAGTGAATGTCCCGATCGAGCCACCCTGTGCGCTGTTAAGTTTGTTGGTGTTTGGGATATCATTTATAAACATGCTGATCGGCGCGACACCGGCGCTGTCGGTGGGCAAGCCGTAGCTGAAACCGGTCTCGACCGAATCGACCAGAATGAACAGCTTGAACCCTGACTCCTGGCCAAGGGCATCGTACACGAGGATTTTGAGCGTGTTGTCTTCTATGTAGCCGCTCTCCCAAACACCACAGCAGATCGCCCAATCGGCTCCGGTCGACATAGTGCCTCCACCCTGCCGCGTGAACAGTAAGCTGTCGTAGATCTGGTTGTTGTCTGAGTCGGGCGAAGTTGAGCTGTCGTCATCGTCGCATCCGAGCGTGAAAAAGATACTCAGTATCAATATTCCGGAAATAAGTATTCGCATAATAGACATCCTGTTTTGGTCATCGAATGACCGGATCAGTCCTTTGTTCTATTATACATCACCAATCACGTGTTCGCACCATTTTCCGTCATGCCTGCAAAGGTCGGGCTTGAGCGTTGACAATTTGTGCGAGATACCCGACACGGGATTCACGCAAATCTCCCTTGGCCTCTGAGCCGATTTCCACCTATATTCCAACACAACCAACCGTCCAACGGTGGTATAACAATTATGAGCAAGTACGCAAACAAAAGAGTTGGTATCCTGGCACTTCAGGGTGACTATGCCCGCCACCAGCATCTGCTGGATATGCTGGAAGTGGACAGCGTCCTGGTCCGGCTGGAACGCGATCTGGCCCGGCTGGACGCGCTTATTATCCCCGGTGGTGAATCGACCACAATGGATATCGTCATGGACCGGTTTAACCTCAGGAAACCACTGATCACATTCGGACGTTCCAAGCCTGTGTTCGGGACCTGTGCCGGAATGATTATGCTGGCGTCTGAGATAGAGAACAACATCTCGAACGTGACCCCGCTCGGTCTAATGGATATCGGTGTGGACCGCAACGGTTATGGTCGGCAGGTGCACTCGTTCGAGGCGAGTATCGACAGCAACCTGGCCGGAGAACGATACGAGATGACAGCGACCTTCATTCGAGCGCCACGGATCACTCGAGTCGGCCCGGGTGTGACCGTGCTGGCCAAATATGAAAATGACCCTATCCTGGTCCAACAGAATAATTTGTTGGCGGCATCGTTTCATACCGAACTTGATGACGACACCCGGTTGCTAACCTACTTCCTTGATGAGGTTAGCTGAAGTTGCAATCGGATAGCATGATAAGAATGAGGATTCCTTCTATATGGTAAAGCCTGTTAGCGCAGATACAGTAGCAACCGGTTCGGCTTCGTCACCTTCGACCGAAAAAAAACCACGACTCCAACTGCCACCCTGGTTCAAAGTGCATCGCCGAACCGATAAGGGTTACCAACAAGTTCACGCGATCCTTAACAAAGAGGATTTGCACTCGGTATGCCAATCGGCCTCCTGTCCTAATATCTGGGAATGCTTCAACGAAGGCACGGCTACGTTCATGATCCTGGGGGATGTTTGTACACGCGCCTGTCGTTTCTGTGGCATAAATTCTGGTCGACCGAAAGAGGTTGATCTTGACGAGCCACGTCGATTGGCCAAAGCGGTCGCCAAACTCGGTCTCAAACAGGTAGTAATAACCTCGGTAACACGCGACGACCTTCCCGATGGCGGAGCGTCTATATTTGCCGAGACGGCACGCCAGCTCAGGGCGCGTGACCCAAAGGTTCGGATCGAGTTCCTCATATCGGACATGAACGGAAATTGGGACGATATCGCGACGATTATCAACTCGGGTGTCGATGTCCTGGCTCACAATGTTGAGACTGTCGGGCGGCTAACGCGCCAGGTCAGACGGGGTGCGCGTCATGATCGTTCGCTTGATGTTCTCCGGTTCATTTCCGACTTCACACCACGTCCGGTGACCAAATCCGGTTTTATGGTCGGAGTGGGTGAGACACTTGATGAAATCACTGAGCTACTGCACCAGTTGTACGCCGCCGGAGTTGACATTATTACAATCGGCCAGTATTTACAGCCTTCACGGGCGCATATGCCGGTCGAACGCTACTATACGCCGGAGGAATTTGACCAAATGGCTCAGCTCGGTCGAGATATAGGTTTCGGACATGTCGAGTCGGGACCATTAGTGCGCAGTTCCTACCGGGCCTTTGATCAGGCCAAAACACTGCTGGGGCAATCTTGATAAGAGAGATCGTCATTGCCCGCAAGTACGGGTTCTGCATGGGCGTTAAGCGCGCTATTAAGATCGCCGAGAAAACGGCGTCCGAAACAGATACACCTGTGACAATTCTAAATGAAATTGTCCATAACGAGTCGGTGGTGGAAGCTTTCCGTAAAAAGGGTATCGGACAGTCTTTCTCTGTGCATGATGTAGAGAGCGGCACCCTGATTATCTCTGCCCACGGTGTCGAACCGGGAATCAAGCAGGCCGCTATCAACCAGGGGCTGACCGTGGTTGACGCCACCTGTCCGTTGGTACGGAACATATACAAGATCATTCAGGGGATCATTCCTGAGGGCTACTACCTGATACATTTTAGCGACCGGGATCACGATGAGACTAAAGGCGTAGTAGGGCACGCTCCCGATAGGATCACGGTTGTTTCATCAATTTCGGAACTGGATAAATACCCGTCCTGGGCCAAGCGCAAACTCGGCCTTTCTGTACAAACCACCAGCCAGATTGAGGATTTCAAAGCGTTTAAAGAGGCGGCACGGGCCAAATGGCCTCATATAAAAACATTTGACACTATCTGCGCCGCCACCAACCAGCTTCAATCGGCAGTTCACGAGATGGCTCCCTTAGTTGATATGATTCTGGTCGTCGGTTCGAAAACCTCCGCCAACTCCAAACGGCTGGCCCGGATTTCACAGTCCTTGTGCGGCAGGGGGAAACTTATTGGCTCCGATGAGGATATAAGAGAAGAATGGTTCGCTTTCGATAGTGATAGCATCAGCCGAGTTGGGGTTACTGCCGGCGCATCAACACCCGATTTTTTGGTGGAAGCTGTTATCAAACGACTGAACAAGTTATCCGGTGGGACAGCCAGATTGATTCGCCTGGCAGGTGATCGAGACAAAAAAGAAGGTCGAATCATCGATTCCTGACCAAGAACTACGGCAACCTGATACGGCGGTCAAATTGCGCCAACGGTAAGGCTAAAGAGAGCCTCGGATATCACCGATATTTATTGTGAGGCTTAATTCCAAATTGTTTACAAGGTTTGAATATATTATGACTATCTATTAGTTATAATTACCTAATTCATAGGGTCAAGTTTGGTGATACACCAATAGTAGAGTAGATAATCGGGTGCAACCCCAGTTTGTATCAGCTACAGGTTGTAATTATTTACACGGGGAATGATAATTTGAATAGATTTGTGTTGACAATAGTTATGTTGAATCGTTTTTATACTATATCAGGATGGCAAACTGTCCGGCGAGACGATCGCTTTTCAGGACCGATTGCTCCTGGACGTAGGAAGTTCCACAGACTCCCGAAATCACATTTGACTAGTTCGATTTACTAAAAGACACCTGTGGATAAATGATTAGGAGAGGTTATGCCTCAGAAAATAGCCACCTACATTGGTTTTGGCGACGATAACCAATGTACCGAAATACGTAAATTTATTGAAGATGCCGGTATCCGTCTAAATTTCAGAGATATGGCCAAGGATCCGTTGTCAGTGCGGGAACTGGATCTCCTGTTGGGACACAACCCCCTTACTTATTTTGTTAATCCGACCGCCAAGGAATACAAAAAGCAGGGTTTTGACAAACAACAACCGGAACGACAGGAAATGCTTGAAATCATAGCTGATAACCCTGGTCTCCTCAAATATCCGATTATTAAGACCGCACGACTGTTGACCGTAGGTTGCAACAAGGAGAAAATCTCTGAGATGTTCCAGATAGATCGCAACGGCAATCAAAACAATGAGATCAGCGGCAATCGTGGGGGCAAAATCAATCGGAGATCGCTGTCTAAAAGATAGCCTGTTCGATCCGAGGATAGTGCTTTTGTTCTGAAGTACTTTTTGTATATTCCATATCCAAATCACTAAACGCAGGACATGGTTATGGATATTCAACGCGAAACTCTCGACACTGACATTCTAATCGTAGGTGCTGGTCCGGCTGGACTGGCAACGGCCTATCGGTTAGCCCAATTATTTTCGGCTGAAGGTGCGCCGGAAATGCCAGAAATTCTAATCATGGAGAAAGGCTCCTATGTCGGGGCGCATTCTCTCTCCGGGGCGGTTATGGATCCCCGCGGCCTGGCTGAACTAATTCCCGATTTCAAAGATAAGGGTGCACCGCTGGAAGCACCCGTCTCCGGCGATGCGATGTATATCCTCAGAAAGTCCGGAGCAACTAAGATTCCATTTATGCCACCACCATTGAGAAACCATGGCAACTATGTGGTGTCGCTCAATAAGCTGGTTGGCTGGCTGGGTGAACAAGTTGAAGCGGCAGGGATCGACATCTATGCCGGATTAGCCGGTTTCGAACTACTGATGGAGGAAGGCCGGGTTGTCGGTGTGCAGACAGTCGATATGGGACTGGATAAAGACGGCTCACAGCGGGCTAATTTTGAACCAGGTTCATTGATAAAAGCCAAGGTCACTATTCTGTGCGAAGGGGTTCACGGCTCACTGACCAAGCAGGCATTTGAGAAGATACCTGAGTTGCAAACTGACTGCCTGCCGCAATCTTATCTGACCGGAGTCAAAGAAGTCTGGGAAGTGCCATCAGGGCGAGTAACCCCCGGACAGGTTATCCATACCGCCGGCTGGCCCACAGACAGTCGCGACTATGGTGGTTCATGGCTCTACGCTATGAGCGACACTATGGTCTCAATCGGTTATGCCGTTGGGCTGGATTGTCCCAACCCGACCAATGATCCACATCGAAAGTTTCAACAGTACAAGACTCATAAGTTGATAAAGTCGATCATCGAGGGTGGCAGTATGCTTCACTACGGGGCCAAGACGATTCCCGTGGGCGGCTTTTATTCGATTCCACGCCTTTATCACGATGGTTTACTTCTGACCGGTGATTCGGCTGGAATGCTCAACCCACAGCGCCTCAAAGGTATCCACCTGGCATTCAAATCTGGAATTCTGGCCGCCGAGACAGTGTTTGAAGCGGTCAAGGCAGATGACTTCACCAGCCGGAAACTTCAACTCTACTCAGACAAGTTTAACCAGAGTTGGGCACAAAAAGAACTCTACGGCTCACGAAATTTCCATGCCGGTTTCGAGGGTGGTTTGATGTCCGGTATGTTCCACGCCGGGATGCAATTGGTCACTGGTGGTCGCAGGCTGTTTGAACGCCGACCACACAAAGCAGACCATGAGTATATGTTGAAGCTGACCGACTATCAGAAGAAGTTTGGTCACAAACCGGAACCGGTGCCAATGAAGTTCGACAACGAGTTCCTTATCGACAAAGTCACCGATGTCTACAAATCCGGCACTATGCACGAGGAACACCAGCCATCGCATTTGGTAATCTCTGACATAGATATCTGCAATACTCGCTGTACCGAAGAATATGGCAACCCCTGTCAACACTTCTGCCCGGCATCGGTGTACAACATGGTTGAAGACGAAGCCAACCCCGGCAAGCTGAAGCTGGAGTTAACACCGTCCAACTGTATACACTGCAAAACATGTGACATCCTTGATCCGTATCAGGTGATCCGCTGGGTGACACCCCAGGGCGGCGAAGGACCGAATTACACAAACTGTTAGGGGCTTAAACACTACTCACAGTTGTGTCAGATTAGACAAGGCCCTATCTCAACGTCAATGTTGACAACGACAATAAAAAACCCCCGGCAAACCGGGGGTTTTTTGAAATACCTGTCAGTATTTGTTCAGTTAGCGTCGTCGCTGGAAGTTGACATTGCTTTTCACCTCAGCATTTTCAATTAACTGGGTGTACCAGGACTCGTATGCGGTTTGCTGTTTAGTCGCGAGAGTGGCATCGTAGACCGAGTCACGTTTTTCGTTGTACTCGGTTAAGTCAGGAGAAAGGCGGTTCAACAGTTCAACAATAACCATCCCGCTTGAATATTCAAGAGGGCTGGTGACCGACCCAACACCCCGCAGAGCAAACGCGGTTCCAATGATAGTTGGATCAGAGGCGATCTTAGCCACTACGCTGTTGCGTGAGAATGGCGGCAGAACTTCATACTTCAACTGGAATCTCTCGGCCGCATCTTTCACCGATGTCCCTTGGTGGATTTCCTCATAAACTACCTGCATCGTATCACGGCAAACCTGGACCAGGTTATCGTTGCGGCAGTCACTCTTGACCTGAATTTCAACATCGGCCAGTTTAGCTATGCCAGCTGGCAACCGGTCACTCATACGCATCAGACAGTAAAGATTCGGAAGATCCATAACTTCCGATACTTCTCCAACTTCAGTATCGAACGCCCAGGTAAGAGCCTGTGCGCTGGTACCGATCCAACTAATATAGCCATCAGCTTCAATTGGGTCGGTGGTGTGAATTTCGAGACCCTCAGCTTGAGCCGCCGCGGTGAAACCCATATTGTCTGATTCGGTGCGGATTAGATCGAGCTGTTGCCAGGCGTCTTCAAGTGTCTCGGCCGACGCACTAATCTTGACCAAAATATGTGAAACGTGCGCCTCACGAACTTTCTCTTTCTTACCATCAACCGTCTGCTCTTGATCGCGGTAACCGTGATGTTTCAGCACGTGCCATCCGAAACTGGTTTTGATTGGTGTTGAGATATCACCTTCGGCCATAGCAAAAGCGGCGCTGTCAAATTCTTTAACCATCTTACCTGATGAGAACCAGCCCAGGTCGCCACCGGCCGCGCCTGAACCAGGGTCATCGGAGTAGATGCGAGCGAACTCCTCAAAATCTGACCCGCTCGTGACCGAATCATAAATCTCCTGCGCCAAAGCGTGGGCCGACTCCCGATCAAAATCGCTCGGCTCTTTCAATATTTTGACAACGTCCAATACAACTCGCTCGTCAACCGGGTAGTCTTTCTGATGCTGATTATAATACTCCTGCAGTTCTTCTTCAGTAGGTTCCGGCACCACTGACATAAACTGATTAAGAGTAGCGTTTACCAGACCAATCGAGACATACTCTTTACTATCCAGAAAAGCCTGCTTGGTTTCTCCCTCAGTAACATGAACCGCGGCACTCACATACTGTGCCATCTTGAGTTGTTTGAGATTCTCACGCACCATCGGTTCGATCTCAGCCCAAAGCGGTCCCGCCGAGGGATCGGCCATCAGGGCCAGATACTTCTGGTAATCAAACTGGCCATCAGTCTGTAGCTCAGGTGCCTGACGAAGATACTGCGGTGGATTAAATTTTAGATAGCTATAAACATCCGACTCGGTAACCGAAATATTGAGTCGAGCCGCTTCCTGATTGATCACCCGTTCGGCGACCAGTTGATCCCAGGCCTGACGTTCCAACTGTCGGGAACGTTCATCGGGAATCTCATAATCCGCACCGCGACGCGACCTCTCGTTTTGCAATAGATTGTTGTATGACCGTGAGAACGTCTGCCAGGAAATCTCTTCGCCGTTGACGATCCCGGCTACATTAGCCCGTACACCACTTCCCCCAGTACGGTTCAAGTCAAGACCCCACTGGAGCACAATCATCCCCAGGAAGAAAAATAATACAATTATGATGATCGGTAAGATCATCCTTCGTAGCGCTTCAAACATCTGACAGGACTCCTTCTAACTACATACCCTCATCCGACACCGATACCGGCCGATACCGACTGGACCAAATAAGGCTCAAGCTGACTAATATAATGAACCGCTTGCTTTTGGCAAGGCGGACTCGATCCTAATGCAAAAAAAACTGTTCCGGACCCTTGAACCGTAGTACAATCTGTAAAACCAATGTAATAACAAGAAGACCGCAACTATGATAAAAGTATCGACCAAAACCCTTGCTTCGTTAGTCGCTCTACTCCTTTTGGGGACAATAGCTTATGGACAAAGCCAGGACTGGCCCCTGAAACGAACTGTTGATCTATCGTCTGGTTTTGGTGATTTCCGTGCCAACCGATTCCACGTCGGTATCGATCTACGGACCGGTGGAGCGATCGGGACCAAGATATATTCTCCGGTCGATGGCTATATATGGCGGGTTAAAATGTCATATCGGGGGTATGGCAAAGGGTTATATGTCAAAGGCGATGATGACCATTTATACATATTTGGCCACCTGTCAAGGTTCAATAAGACCATCCAGACGGCGGTGCAAGACCACCAATTTGAGCGCGAGCGGTACTACGTTGATATTTATTTTCCACAGGATTCAATCCCGGTCAAAAAGGGGCAGTTAATCGGCTACTCCGGTCAGACCGGGGTCGGAGCACCGCATCTGCACTTTGAGAAACGGTCCCCAGACAATATACCGGTCAATCCGCTTAATTCCGGATTCAAAATTAACGACAAGATTCCGCCAACTTTCAAACGGATCGGGTTTCATTTGTTGGATGATCACTCGCTCTTTGCGGGCGGCCTTCGCAAGATATTTCTGCCAGTGCGTAAAGTTAGCGAGCGCGAGTTTATTCTCGATACTGTTATATATATCAACTCACCCTTTGGAGTGTTAGCTCATTGTTACGACCAGAAACGAGTCGGCGGAATGAGGCAGTCGATTCACAAGCTGATTCTGACAATTGACGGGGTGCCTTACTACGAATCAACACTGGACAGTATACCATTTGAGATCGGCCCGGTAGTCAACCTTGTGTTTGATCCAATGGAGGCGACCAACGATGAAAAGCGCGTACGCCGCCTGTACAGGCCTACTGACAATGATATAATCAAGACCAACGCCGGTACCATCTATGCTGGTGCCTTACCCGGTCGATGCGCCTATGGTTTGGAATCTCCTGCCCGACTTGGAAAACATCAAGCACAGATCGTTGGTGAAGATATAGCCGGGAACAGATCAGTGCTGACGTTTGATTTTGTCTGGGTTGAAGACGGTTCGGAATTGTCACTATCAACCCCATGCAAATTCAAAGATCAGAATGAAGAAGATTTCGAAATCATCGACTACAATGTGACCGAGTTTGGTCTGGTTACCGAAGTATTCCAAAACGACTCAACCAGGTATTTCTTTTTCCCTCCCCACCTGCCAACTGACTCCCGCGTCGATCTGCAGGATCTGGTGATGATGCTTCACAAGGGAAGACTGTTGTCCGATGGTATATGTGTCGAAACAATCGGCTGTGTGGCCGGAAGCGAACTGGTTTGTGACAATCAGGTATTCAAAGCTGTTCTACCCGCAAACAAATTATATGGCGCGCGATTTATTGGAGTATCAGCAGTAACAACTCCAACCGGTGTCACCGCACCGTATGCATCGAAAATCTACGAGTTGCTCCCGGAAGCATTCCCCGTCCGCAAAGAATTCGAGGTTTCGATCAAGCTCAACCCCGGTACCACCACCAACAAACAGACCGGATTGTGCTGGTACAATAAGAAGGACAGAGAGTGGATCTGGATTGATGAAGAGACCGAGAACGATGATCTCGCCGCCGGGCCGTCGCTTGGTGGTGGACTGTTTGCGGCCATAATCGACACAATCAAACCGACTATAACGAAGTTGAATTTGAAATCGGGCCACAAGTACTGGAACAAACAACCCCACGTAAAATGTGTAATTGAAGACAACCTGTCAGGGTTCAAGAATGATCTAAATATTGATGCACGCGTCGACGGCAATTATATTTTACCGGAATTGGATACTGAGAGTGGCGAGTTTATCGGCCTTATGCACAAACCGCTCAAGCTTGGGCACCACGAATTGACCATAACAGTAGTTGATCAAGCTGGCAACCGTACCGAACAACAGGTGAGTTTCGACGTTATTAAGAAGCAGTAGGAGCAGTAGGTTGAAACCAGCCCGTTTCGGGCGGTTTCGACATCCAACCAGCAGATGTGGACATCTGCCGGACACTTATGTAGGTTGGGCCTACTTGAGGCCCGACGCGTATTGATGTTAGTTAGTAGTGTGGTTCCGACATTGTAGGATTCGATAGATGTTCATACCGATAAGAGACGACCAACCAACTATCCGCACACCGCACGTAACGATTGCGTTAATCCTGCTCAATACGGTTATCTTCCTGATTTCGCAGACGCTTGGTGCAAAAGGGTACGCGAGTATCCTGACACAATACGGCTATATTCCGGAACTGTTCCTCGATTTCGGTGCTCATTATATTGCACCGTCATGGATTTACGGAACCCCAATTACGTCGATGTTCCTCCATGGCGGCTGGATGCATCTGATTGGCAACATGCTTTTCCTGTGGATATTCGGGAATAACATTGAGGACTATTTCGGCCCGATTCGCTTTCTGCTGTTCTATCTCGTCTCGGGTCTGGCGGCTATCGCTCTGTACACAGTTTTCAATCCTGATTCAACCGTGCCGTTAGTGGGTGCTTCGGGAGCGATTGCCGGTGTCATGGGTGCCTATTTCGTTTTGCATCCGAGAGCACGTATTACGGTACTGATTATCTATTTCCTGATTATGGTCCGAGAGTTCCCGGCCAAAGTTGTGCTGGGTATCTGGTTTGGGTTTCAGGTCTTGATGTCACTATTCGGCGGTTCCGGTGGTGGAGGCGTTGCATTCCTGGCACATGTGGGCGGATTCATTCTTGGCTGGGCATTACTTAAACTGCTGATACGAATCAAAGGTGGACGCGGCTCAACCCCCAGCGGCGGCCAACGCGTCTACCGCATACACTGGTAGGGGCTTTTGGGCTTGGCTTGGCTTTCGAGTCGCTGTCTGACTTGGGAGCAACTCTGGCGGAATCAAGTGGAGGAATCAAGTAGGTCAGGTTGCTTGCAACCTGACAGAATGTCGGAACCACCAGGGGGTTCCACTCTACAAGAACTACCCCATCAGTCATTCCCGAGCAGTCGGGAATCTATGGCCATAAATTATTGCAGAAACAATCAATCCACACAATAAACCAAATCCTCGAATGAAATTCTTATCTCAAGAACACTATTCTGTGTCCGGCAGATGTCCACATCTGCCGATTTTCTAATGTCAGGTTGCAAACAACCTGACCTACAATGCTACCACAAATCGGCGGGGAAGACGATGTCGAGCGTCACATCGCGGGACGGATACACCGTGACCGAGTAGGTCATCGTGTCGGTGTCGGGCGAAAAAATCACCCACAGGGTGTGGTTGCCGATCGGGATATTGCCGTAGTTGAACCGGCCGTCTGAATCAAGATTGGTCGAGGCGTAGGTCAGGTTCCCGGCACCGTCCGGATAACCAAACCGAACCGTTACTGAGTCGGTGTATGTCCCCTGCGGTGTTTCGCCACTGGCGTCAACGACCCAGCCTGATACCGTGTTGGACAACAGAGCCACCGAAGAATTCGCCACTAACTTGTCGATATTCGAACCGGAACCAGTCGAGCGAATCAACGTATCGGTCATTGTGTAGTTGACGTTCCAGGCGTCTTTCTTGAAATCGTCGCTGTTGAGACCGCGTTCGATATACGGCCCGTCCCAGGTCGACCAGCCGCCCGGATCGGTTACCAGGTAATCAAGATTGGCCGGAAGTGTACCGTTGTCACCGACAAAACCAAAATCAACGCGAGTGCCGTTTGAGAACAGGTCAGGGTTACCGGTAATCGCAAACGCCAGGTTGTCCAGCTCCTGTTTGGTCTGTTCGTACTGGGCGGTCTCAATCGATTCGTTCATCTTGAGCGTGGCGATACTGCCGAGCACACCTATCACCAGGATGACAATCACCAACTCAATCAGGGTAAAACCACGACTGTTGTCGAGCCGGGTCATCATGGGCAGGCTCCAGTGGTAATATCGAACGAGGATCCGTCGGAGAACGTGACGGTGAAAGTCGTGTTGTTTACATCGACGTTTGAGCCACCGGTCGGATTGGTCTTGAAGAAATCAATATCAATCCTGACGCTCTCGCCATCAGCGATTATCTGTGTACCAGTGAAAGTGGAAAGGTCACCGGTTCCTGCTGAGGGGTTATGTTCATTGAATACAGTTGTACCATCCCATTTGATGTAACGATAGTAACCGCTGACGCCGCTGTAGGTCAAAGTGAGACTGTTGATATCAATTGGCCCGCCGGTCGTGTTCTGAATGTAGAAATAGAAGCCGTGACAGTCGGCTACCAGTGAATCCGACCCGGCTACATGGGTCAGTCCGCCCCCGGTCGCGGTGGTGGCGAACCAGAGGTTGGACGCCAGACGGTGCTCGGTGTGTACTGATGAGTTTGGCACGACCGACACGAACCGCCGCACGGTATCATCGTTCGGTTCGTAGATGATCCGCAAATCATGATTCCCGATTGGGAGCGAATCAAATTCAAAATAGCCGCCCGGATCGGTGGTCATGCCCTCGGTGACTGTGCCGCCTGTCCCGTTTGGGTAGGTGATACGCACCAGAACCGAGTCATCGTAGACTGGTCCGGGGGGGGTGCCGTCAATATCAAACACGTTTCCGCTGAGATCGTTATAGATTAGATCGTCAGTTGCATTTGCTACCCGCCGGACAATGTTTGAACTTGAACCAGTTGATGTAATAGTCGCGCCACTACTGTAGGAGTAGTTTGTACCGAAAGCGTCTTTCTTGTAATCGTCGGCGACCTGGGTGAACCGATTGCTGATATACGGTCCGTTCCAGGTAGCATAGCTACCCGGATTGGAATAGAGCGCGTCGAGATTGGGTGGCATCGAACCAACATCACCAACATACCCGAAATCCGACCGCACACCATTATTCTCCAGTTCGGGGTTGCCAGCAATTGCGATCGCCAGAGCATCCATCTCCTGTTTGGTTTCTTCAATCTTGGCCGTTTCATACAATTGCCCGCCGTTCTGAACAGCGACCCCGATTAAGATGCCGATGATGACTATCACCAGGATCAGTTCGATCAGAGTGAAGCCACGACTATGTGACAGATGTTGTTTCATAAAATCTACTTCAGTCGATGTAGAACACCTCTACCCAGACCTGCGTACAGTAAGCTGGCTTACTGACATTTTGACCACTTATCCGCACGCCGGCTTGAAGATTATCTATCTCTGTCCAGGTCCATGCCGCGCTGGCGTTCGGATTAGTCGCCCACACCTGACTATAATCAACATAAGATGTCGTTAGATTTTGGGTGGTGCCGTTGTACTCAGTCGAATTGGTATAGAGTGTCGGCTGGACGTCACCTTGAGTATGTGCTTTTTTGGCTCGGCAATGAACGACAATACTGTCTATGGTTCCGGATCCAATCCCCGAATTGGCCAACGAGTAAACGTCCGTGCTGTACGAATTGGAGGCTCTCTCTACATAGGTAGCATCGTCATCGGAAGAACTCTCATCAACACACTGGTAATTACTCCCACAGCCAGAAGCGGTCAGATTGGTGATCGAGCCGGCACCGTCCGGTCGGAGGATTTCACTGTCAGGTGTTCCACCGCCGCCGCCACCACCAAACCAGGCCGATGCAAACCGATACGAAGCCTGGCCCTTGTGCCGTGGAAGAACAGTCAGGTAGCGGGTGAGGGTATCGACATCAGGTGTGTAGATCAGTCGTAGCAAATGGGTCCCGACCGGTATCGAATCCAGAGCGAAGGAACCGGTCGAATCCGGACTGTACGTCTTGCTCACTGTAGTTCCCGAACCGTTCGGGTAGGTGATGACTATGTCAACCGAGTCGATATAGTCTGTCCCCGGCGGTTCATTGGCGGCATCCAAAATCGTTCCGTTGATTGTATTGAGCAGGTAGTCATCGGTGGCGTCGGCGATCTTGTTAGTAATAGTCGACCCGCTTCCCGTGGAGCTGATATTTGTCCCGCCATTATAAGAGTAAAGCGTACCCCACTCGTCGGTCTTGAAACCGGTGCTGTCTTGTGCGTAGCCGGTAGGGAGATATGGCCCGTCCCAGGTAGCATAGCTACTTACATTTTGGTACAGCACTTGCAGGTTTGGTGGAAACGCGCCCACGTCGCCAACATAGCCAAAATCAGACCGTTGGTTGTTTTGCTTGAGGCCCGGATCGCCGACAATCGCCTTAGCCAGTATTTCCATCTCGCGCTCGGTACGGGTCTGGCGGATATCCTGCACAGTTGCGGTCATTGATTGCATGGCCACCGATGCCATAATACCGACCACGACGATCAGCACCAGCATCTCTATCAGGCTGAACCCTGATTCTGTATAACAGTACCGGTTCATACTTAATTCCCCGACCAGAGCGTATCGGCTAACGATATCTCAGCGTAGCTGTCCTGCCCAACGTTGACCACGATTTTGCGCTGAAGCGTGTCGGCGGTCGGAACATAGACAATTCTCACCAGGTGAATGCCGATCGGTATTGAATCAAAGAACGCTGAGCCATCGGAGCGCGGGGTAACTGAGGAATTTGTTACACTGCCGCCGCCATTCGGGTAGCTAAGGACGACTCGGACAGAATCACGGTAAGTTGCACCAGGAGGGGTATGGTCAAGATCGTAGACTACGACGGTGACATTGTTGTTTAGCAAATCATCAGTGTTGATCGCCAGGTTGCGCGTAAGAGTAGTGGCACCGCCGGTAGATGTGATAGTTGTCCCTCCCGAATAGGTGTACGCCCGGCCCCAGGCATCAAGCTTGAATGAGGCGCTTGAGCCATCGGTCGAAAACTCATCGCCATAATACGGCCCGCTCCAGGTGGCGTACCCGCCCGGATTGGTGGTCAGCGCGTTGAGATTAAGTGGCAGACTGCCGACATCGCCGACGTAGCCGAAATCGGTGCGTACCCCTCCCGAAACCAGCGAAGGATCGCCGACAATGGCGGCCGCCAGGCGATCCATTTCGAACCGGGTTTCTTCGAATCGGTTAGTCTGGTTAACCTCGGTGAGTGAGTTTAGTCCAACCGTAGTGATTATCCCGATAATCACCAGCACCAGGATCAACTCGATCAGGGTGTAGCCGTTCTGTGATTGTTCTTCAGTCATTTTCTACCGTTGCCTGGCTTTCGGGCTAATCGTTCATATTATCGGCAGAAATTGCCCGAAATTTCGGCCTGATATGAGTATCTGTTGCGCGAGCGCGGGCGGTCTCGGGGGATCGTTCCTATAGATTTTCAATTTAATGCAACTGCTCACTGGTGACGCGAATAGAATAATTCGCGAAAAAGATAGATTTAAGGTGATTATACTATGGACATTTATAGTCTTTCTTATTATCATTATCTGCCAAAGGTGGAAGCAAGGGGCGAGTTTGCTACTTTGCTATCCACGTAGCCGTAGTGAAACGGCTGAAACAGGAACAAGGAGAATAAGATGCAGTTATCACGCAAAGCCGACTACGCACTTCGAGCGGTCAAACACCTCTCATCCTTGCCGAAAGGCAAGCTGGGTTCTATCAATTCTGTCGCCGCCGCCGAATCCATCCCTCGTGAGTTTTTGGCAAAAATCCTCAAAGATCTCACCAGGGCTCGTATACTGGATTCGTTTCAGGGTGTGACCGGCGGTTACCGTTTAGCAAAAGCCCCGAAAGATGTGTCATTTCTGACTGTGATTGAAGCTATAGAAGGCCCGATCCACATCAACCTGTGTACTGAAGGTGGCAGTTGTCCCTGCAGTGTGAGTACCAAGTGCCAGATGCGAGATTTTTGGACAGCCCAGGAAAAATCATTCAAGAAGGCTCTCGGTAAGCACACTTTTGCGCGCTATCGTCGCACCGCTAAATAAGCGGCGTCTTCCAGAAGATTTATGAGGCGGTCGGTTTCTAAGCTGACCGCCTCTTTTAGTGTCTTTGTTGCCTTTTCGGTCACCTAATTTCGGTTGTTATCGGTTATCCAATCGTGTTATATTACTGTTTGGTTATTATTTTGTTTTAAGGAGTTAAGACATATGAAACAATTTGAGGATAAAGCGCACAAAGTCAAAGTTGGACTCGCCGAAATGCTTAAGGGTGGTGTTATTATGGATGTCACCACACCGGATCAGGCCAAAATCGCCGAGCAGGGTGGTGCCTCCGCTGTTATGGCACTCGAACGGGTACCATCGGATATCAGGGCCGAAGGTGGTGTTGCGCGAATGGCCGACCTGGACATTATCGAAGGCATCAAAAATATTGTCACAATTCCTGTTATGGCCAAGTGCCGGATAGGGCATTTTGTCGAAGCGCGGGTGCTGGAATCAATGGAAGTTGATTTCATTGATGAATCCGAAGTTCTCACGCCAGCCGATGAGCAGTACCATATCGACAAGTGGCCCTTCAAGGTACCGTTTGTCTGTGGCTGTCGGAATTTGGGCGAAGCTCTTCGGAGAATATCCGAAGGTGCCGCGATGATTCGCACTAAGGGTGAGGCTGGTACTGGCGATGTTTCTCAGGCGGTCAAGCATCTGCGGGAAATTTGCTCAGTGATGAAAGCGTTGACTGTGATGAGTGCCGATGAACTTTACGGCGTTGCCAAGGAACATCGGGTATCGATCGATTTGGTCAAGATGGTGGCCAAGACCGGTAAACTGCCGGTGCCCAATTTTGCCGCGGGTGGAATCGCTACTCCGGCTGATGCCGCGATCTGCATGCACTTAGGGGCCGAGGCGGTTTTTGTCGGGTCGGGGATTTTCAAATCGTCCGATCCAGAGAAACGGGCCAAGGCGATTGTAAACGCCACGACACATTGGCAGGATTATGATGTGATCGCCAAGTATTCGCATGACTTGGGCGAATCGATGAAAGGGATCGCGGCAATGTCGATCCCTGAGGAGCACCAGCTCCAAACGAGATAGTTGTATTCTGTCACGCTGAGTCGAAGTTTACGTACAATGGCAGAACCCGTAGGTGGTTCTGCCATCCCCATTTGTCAGCTTGCAAGCAACCGTGACCTACGAATTTTCTTCTCCGTCACATCCGCCTCTTTCTGTCACATCCGCGAAGGCGGATGCCCATGTCCACTCGCGTTCCACCAAAGATATAATATTGTTCTTGAGAAAAGAGTTTCATTTGAGGATTTGGTTTATCGTGTAGATTGATGATTTCTACACAGATTTGCGACCATAGATTCCCGACTGCTCGGGAATGACAGAGGGGGTAGTTCTTGCAGGGCAGAACCCGTAGGTCAGGTTGCTTACATTACAATGTCGGGACCGCAAGGGGTACCGACCTACTATTTGACGGCGCAGAAATGGCGGGTTCGAAGCGGACTCGCCCTTGTATCTTAACCTTCAGCTAGATATAATGAACGGATCGGGATG
>JAGGTI010000063.1 GCA_021163775.1 Candidatus Zixiibacteriota bacterium | reverse complement strand
GGTTGGGTGACGGTTCGGAACTGGACGAGTACATGAATCATTTTGGTGTAAGTCGAGAGATGATTCGGAAAATTATGGGTATAGCTCTGGAGAAAGGTGGCGACTACTGCGACCTGTTCTTCCAACATGCGTCCAGTAGCTATGTAGCTCTGGAGGATGACATTGTCAACCGTGCTTACACCAATGTCGATTTTGGTGTGGGTATCAGAGTTGTCCGTGGTGATCAGACCGGTTATTCGTTTACTGAGGAGATCACCGAGAAAGCGATGAAGACAGCGGCTCGCACTGCCGCCAGTATCTCGCATAGCGCAACTCCAGGCGCAGTTGCAACTCTGGGACATCACCCTACCCCGGATTTTTATCCGGTAGGCACTAAGTGGGAGGATGTAGGCCTTGACCAGCGTATTCCAGCTGTCGAACAAATCAACCGGGCGATGCACGCCGCCGACAAGCGGGTAATCAAGACCAACGCCAGTTTCTCTGACAACAACTCTTACATTATGGTGGCCACTTCCGACGGACGTATTGTCTGTGATTATCAACCGATGATTAGTCTTGCTGGTTCCTGTACCGCCGAGATGGACGGTCGGCGGGAGAGCAACGGTTTTAATCTGTGTGGGCGGCACGGCATAGAATTCGTGACGAGCGAGTCGCTGGATCGGATCGGTATTGAGGCAGTCAATCGCACGATTGGTCTATTTGATGCGGTTATGCCGGCGGCCGGCGAGATGCCGGTAGTGCTTGCGGCTGGAAGCTCCGGAATTCTGTTACACGAGGCGATCGGTCACGGTATGGAGGCTGACTTCAATCGCAAGGGTGTTTCTATATTCGCCGACAAGATTGGTAAGAAAGTGGCGGAACCATTTGTCAATATCGTTGATGATGGGACCAATCCGGGCGTGCGCGGCTCAATCAATGTTGATGATGAAGCCTATGACACCCAGAAGACCTATTTGGTCAAGGATGGCATCCTCGAAAGTTATCTACATGACCGTATAAGCGCCAAGTTCTACGGCGTGAGCCGGACCGGGAGTGGCCGAAGGCAGTCTTTCCGCTACCATCCGATACCGCGTATGCGCAATACTTACATGACGGATGGCCCACATGGAATTGAAGAGATCATCCGTAATGTGAAAAAGGGTATTTATGTTTCACAGTTCACCAATGGGCAGGTCCATATCGGGGCCGGTGACTACACGTTCTATGTGAAGGGTGGCAATCTTATTGAGGACGGTAAGATTACCGCGCCAATCAAGGATGTCAATCTTATCGGCAACGGTCCGGACACGCTGACCAAGGTGACTATGGCCGCCAATGATATGAAGATGGCCGAAGGTGGCTGGACCTGTGGTAAGAATGGCCAGAGTATACCGGTTTCGATGGGTTTGCCGACTATTCTGGTTTCGGCTATAACTGTCGGTGGAGTATCGTAGATGACCGGCCGTGATCCAGAAAATAGTAATTTGAACTGACGCAAGGAATTGAGATATGGATACGAAACACAGACTGGAACTGGCGCATTGGGTGGTGGATACCGCCCGGGCGGCCGGGGCCGCCGATGCCGCAGTAAATATTTCCAAATCCCGGGGAGTCGAAATTGAGTATCGGGATGGTCAACTTGACAAGGTTAAGGAATCGACTCAAAACTCGCTGAATATCAATGTGTATGTCGATGACAAATACTCGGGACATTCAACCAATGATCTCCGCCGCGAGTCACTTGGCCCGTTTATCAAACGGGCGGTGGAGATGACCAGGTATCTCAGCGAAGATACCTATCGCAAACTCCCGGACCCAAAATACTATCAGGGTATTAAGGCGTTGGATCTGAAGTTGATAGATGACAGCTATGATAGCATCGAGGCCAACAGTAGGATTGGGATGGCTCGAACTCTGCAGGAGCAGACAGCTGGTTTGAGCGATAAGATCATCTCATCGACCGCCGGGTACTACGATGGCGACAACGAGAGTATCAAGGTTCACAGCAACGGCCTGGAGGGTGTCACGCAAAGCACCAGCTTTGCGGTGGGTGCCGAAGTAACGATTGATGACGGCAACGGAGGACGGCCTTCGGACTGGAACTATGCCACCACCCGTTTCCTAAGTGATATGCCGGATGCTGAGTGGCTGGCCCGGGGTGCGGTTGATCGCGTTTTGGCCAAAGTGGGTCAGACGAAGATAGAATCGGGTACAATGGACATGGTTGTGGTCAATCGTGGTGCGGGAAATCCGATTTACGCCCTCCGTGGACCGTTGAGCGGACGATCTCTACAGCAGAAACGTTCGTTCCTTGAAGATAAGTTGGGCGAAAAGATTGCCTCCGAGCACCTGACTGTCATTGATGATCCTTTTATCGAGAAAGGGCTGGGGTCGCGTCCGTACAACGGTGAAGGGATTGCTTCCCGCAAGCGGACAATCATCGAGAAGGGTATTCTCAAGGAGTACCTGATTGATTGCTATTATGGTCGCAAATTAGGTATGGAGCCTACGGGTGGTTCTATGTCCAATGTTATTTTTGAATATGGCGATAAATCGCTTGATGACCTGATTGCCTCGGTAACCAAGGGGATTCTGGTAACCAGTTTCATTGGTGGCAACACCAACGGTACCACGGGTGACTATTCGTGGGGCTTGATGGGTATGTTAATTGAGGATGGCAAAATTGTAAAACCAGTCAACGAGATGAATATCTCCGGCAACCTGACTGAGTTGTGGGGTAACCTGGTGGCAATGGGTAATGACCCGTACATCTACTCCTCAATAAGACGGCCATCGCTGTATTTCAAGGACGTTCAGTTCGCCGGTTTGTAGATCTCGCTGGAGAATGTAGAACAATCAGAGCTGTCGACTCTGCCGGAGACAATACCGGCTGGTCGACAGCTTATTTTTTGTCTGTTCAGGGAAGTTAACTCCGGAATAGTGCTGACGGGTTTCTTGTGGTGGTGTTTATGTGCGCAGTGACCTCGCTGTCATAGGGTATGTTGATAAAGTTCCCCTGTGTAGTTGCGGCAGGTCCTTCGGATTCGCCTGGGCGAATACGTGAGACCTGCCGCCTTTGTCTGACGCAACAGTGAGTATAGTTTTTCAACAAGCCCCATATCACTTGTGTTTTGACACTGCGCTGGATGGGATGTTTGCAACGTTAGTTGACACACTTTGGCCTACATACTATTATCGCCCAATGTCGTCTGTTTAGAAAAGGAGTTACTGGCACAGGTGCACGAATTACTTGGTTTTGGAATGGTCATCCTTCTGGGGTTGTTGGGTGGTAAGCTATCGCACCGTTTCAAGATCCCGCGTGTTACGGGCTATATGCTCACCGGTCTGTTGTTCGGACCTTCGGTGATAGGCTTGATCTCGTCTGAGACCCTTCAGAATATTTACCTCATAAACGAGATAGCGCTTGGCCTGATTTTGTTCGCCATAGGTGGCGAGATCGAGTGGCGACACATGAAGGCTGTAGGGTTGCGGGTCGCCTGCATAGCCTTAATAGAAAGTATGGGTGCTTTTGTGTTTGTCACCGGGCTGACCCTGCTACTAACCGGTGACTGGGTGTTGGCTGTTCTGCTTGGATCAATCAGCGTAGCGACGGCACCTGGGGTCACGCTTTTGATTATCCGCGAGTACCATGCGAATGGTCCATTGACAGAAACTTTGCTGGCGGTGGTGGCAATTAATAATATTCTCTGTCTTGTTCTATTCCGTTTTGTCTTTTCGATTTATTCAGCTGTGGAAGGAGAGCCGTTACTGGCAATCGGTTTCGAGTTGATCAGGGAACTGGCCGCCTCGGTTTTGTTGGGTGGTATCATAGCGGCTGTTATTACATTCTGGGAGCAGAAAATAGATGATCTCTCAGAGTTACTGCTGATTATCGTGAGCGGATTGCTGATAGGTATCGGTGTAGCCAGGGAATTGGGTATATCGCCATTGATGGTCTGTCTTATTGTCGGAGCGGTGACCAACAACCTGTCTATGATGCATCGTCTGGTTTACGCTGAACTGCGCCAAACCGAAATGCCATTCTATATTGCTTTCTTTGTTCTGTCGGGTGCTTCGTTACATCTGGATCTCCTGCCGCATCTGGGTGTGATAGGAGTGGTTTACCTGTTCGCGCGACCGTTGGGTAAAGCGATTGGCGCAACCCTGGCGGCAAAACGCTGTCGGTGTAAACCTGAGGTAATCAGTAATTTGGGGATTACCCTACTGCCTCAGGCGGGGGTGGCGATCGGTATGGTTATGGTGGTGAGTTAGTCGTACCCCGAATTAGGTCAGACTATAGGTGCTATAGTTCTATCCTCAATAATTGTGTACGAGGGAATAGGCCCATTTCTTACACGTCTGGCGTTAGCTCGAGCCAAAGAGATATTTCTTCAGGAATAGGAGCAGGTTGTGAGACTGATAATATTAGCAATCATACTTGTAGGTGTTATCTGCCCAACTATCGAATCATCTGCTCAGACAACATACGAGTTTCGTGTGGCTCCAGTCGTGGGACTAAGCGGTGGTGATACACGGTTTGAGTTGAAGTTCCCGTATCTCAGGCCGGATTCCAGCCTTGGGATGGGTGAAAGTGAACTGGTATTCCCTCTGGACTACAAACAAGTCGGTTTCAAATTTGAGTTTCGCGCTTTGCGGTCAAACCGTTCTATTTGGGAAGCTGGTGTGAGGATTGCCTTGAGTGTCGGTGATCCTAAAGGTGATATGACTGATCGTGATTGGGTCAATCCTGGCTTTGGGATGCTGGAGTTCAGTTCCACTAATTCAGCGGTCGATGGTAGTATGGCGATGCTGGGAGTAGACGTCAGCCGGCTTCTGACCGCCAGTGGGCATTGGGAATTGGCGGGCTGTCTCGGTTTTGAATACCAGTTGATCAAGCAACGGATGGTCGATCTGCGCGGTTGGCAGTATGATATTGATCAGGTTGTACTGTTGGAAGAGTCAGGGCAGGTTGATTCTCTGACCAGATATATTATTGAAGAAGAAATCCTCGCCGGGACATACGAAGTCCGCTATTTCAGACCGCAGGTTGGCTTGATGCCACGGTTTGTAGCTGGTGCCTGGTCGATTGGGCTAAGAGCTATGATCTCGCCATTATTGCAAGTTCGAGACATTGACGATCATGTGTTGCGAGGTTTTCAGATGAGAACCTCTGGCCGGGGGTTTGGATACTCGGGTCAGGTGAAAATAGTCTACGAGGGCAGGAGTGATGGGATATCTGACCTTTACTGTAGTTTGGTCGGCGAGTTCGCGCAAGCATCAGCCGATGTCAGTGGTTTCAGAGAATTCTATGCTGATTGCGAGAACGACCCGAGTGATCCTGATGACGATATCCCGTCTGGTACCGTCTGGTTTGGTGAAATTCACCATGTTACCAGCACGCAATATGGACTACACTTTTCAGTGGGGCTGAGATTTTAATTGGGTAGACCATGATACTTCATCAGTGCGCTGGTCACACTGTTTTCGTTTCATCTGTTTCAAGGTAAACGCTACCTGAAACAGAAAGTGTTCCTTATCGAAACATTGCCTCTATCATATCCTTAAGCATAGCCGTATACAGTGGTTGGTAAGTTAATATAACTTGTTGACCCATATGAACATAAGGTGGAATTGTTATTGTCTCAGAGGATAGTCACAACTTTGGCACGGAAGTTACATAAGGTAATACGTCCCCGGACTTCGACGATAGTACTCGGGGGGCTGGATACTTCGTCGATAGTCCGGGAACCTCGAATGGGGAGGACACCAAAAGGGGGAGGACAGCAACGGGGTAGAGAGCGACTTGGAAGCAATCTTGAGTCGGGGGAAGGCTCAAGGAGGGGTCATTAAGCGCAGGGAATGAGCTTAGTGCCGAATGCTTTACTTCACAGGAATTGACAGCCTGCACCCGCGGGCTGTCTTTCTTTATTAATTAGAATCTATTTATAGATTTTATGATTCCACTCATTTCGTTTCGGAGGCGGTCAGATTCGAACCATGCCGACCGATGCTGTGTATAAGAATCAATGATCAACCGTTAGTCGAATAGCTCGGTGTTTGGTCGGAGAAGATAATGAACTCAACGGATTACAGCTACGTAGCCAGAAATATGGTGTTGAGCCGAGAGGCTCAGAATCGCTATCCTCGGGTACTATTCCTGCCGTGGTCCGTTGGTGATTCGGATGAAGGCCCGGAGGCTATGGCGCGGGGGCTAAATGCGGAAGGCTGGAAGGTCACTTTGGAGCCTGAGGCTATGAGTATATCAAGAGCTCCCGTTGAACGACTCATCCGATTTCCAAGCTGGATAAGTCGCAAACTGAGGGGGTTGCAGTCAATGATCAGGTCGATACCGAAATGTGACCTGGTTCATATCAGTTGTCAATCGGTCCATCAGATTGTGCGCGAAGGATTGTTGTCGCTGGTTTTGGCCAGATTCTTCGGCAAGAAAGTGGTGCTTAATTTCAGTTCGGCTGAAACCGAGCGTCTGTTGGAGCAAAGAGGAAAATGGCTGATGCCATTTTTGAAGCTGGCCGACACTATTGTGGTCGGATCGCGCTACCTGCAAAAGGTGTTCAGCCGGGCCGATCTGGAGACAAGTATTCTGGTGCGACCTCGGGCGCTGGAAACAATAAGACATCGAACCCGGACAAAACTGCAACCGCGAATCCTGGTTGATTGTGCACTGGAACCCGATTTGAATGTGGGCTGTGCGATTCGCGCTTACAAGCTGGTGAAACAGAAGTATCCACGAGCGGAGTTGATTGTAGTTGGTGACGGGAGTGAACGATCAAAACTGGAAAGCTTGATAGAGCGGGACAATTTCCATAATGTTGAGTTCCGTGGCAAATTAAGCAGGGCGGAGACAGTTGAGCTGTACCACGGTTGTGATCTGTTCTTGCACACTCCCCTGACAGACGAATCACCGACTTCGTTGGTTCGGGCTTTTGCGGCTGGACTCCCAGTCGTTTTGACCGATGCCGATGGTTTACTGCATATGGTTAGGGATGGAGTTAGTGCTTTAGTCGCTACTGTAGGCGACCATGTAGCGGTGGCCGATATGATTATTGAACTGATCGAGAACCCTGAGCTTGCTGAGAAACTCTCACAGCAGGGCAGGGGTGAAGCTTGAAATACACCTGGACGCGGGTACGTCAGGATTGGGTTAACCTGTACACTGGTCTCCAGGGATAATATAGAAACAATACGTTACCTTTATATTGCTCGTTTCGGGAAGCGCCGGGTCGAATGTGACTCGGCGCTTTCATATATGGTGAATATGTGATTGCGGGGATGGTGACGATCAGCCTATATTTGAATTATGTTATCCAAATTTAGTCATAGTTCGTTAGGGACATTTCGGCAGTGCCCAAAGAAGTTCTGGTTCTGCTATGTCGAAAGAGTAAAATTACCGCACCGGGTCTTTGCTCATCTGCAACTTGGTTCGATTGTTCATCGGCAGTTAGCGACTCTCTACCAGCAGGCGTTGGATGGTAAAGTGTATTCCCGAGAAGAATTGATCGCCAGTTACAAAAACGACTGGGACCAACTCGACAAAACCAAGCTGGAAGTAGTCGCCGAGCACATGGGTGTTGATGACTACATTGAAAACGGTAGCAGGATGTTGGGCACCTACTACGACAATTTCCAACCATTTGATCAGGGTATTCTGATCATGGCGGAAGGGAATGTCAATTTTCAGTTACCCGGTACCAATATCATGTTCACGGCTCGGATAGATCGCGTTCTGAAGAGATCGGATGGGGTGTTGGAGATATGCGACTATAAAACCGGTGGCCAGGCGTTACCGAGTGCGCGTGACGCTTCGTTTCGAGAGCAGATGGGTCTCTATCAGTTGGCGATTCAGGATCGGTATCCTCAGTACGAAGATGTCGAACTGGTTCAATACGCGTTGAAATATAAAGAGGCGGTGTCGTGTCGATTCCGGCCGGATGAACTTGACGAGCTTACGGAGCAGTTTCGTAGTGAAGTGAACCAGATAATTAATGCCGAACGGTATGATGATTGGCCTGAGCGTGAAAGCGTTCTGTGTCGGTTCTGTGACTATGCGCATCTCTGTCCCCGGAAGCGTCATCAGGCGGCACTTGAATCGGAAGATGATCCCGAGCGAACCTCAGCTGAACAGGCGGCAGGGCTGGTTGATCAGTATTTGGATTGGAACGATAAGAAAAAAGAGGCCGAGGCCGAACTCAAGATGCTGAGAAAAGAGTTGATTGTGACAGCGAAAGATCTCGGAGTGAGTAAACTTTATAGCTCCGAGGGATATGTTACTGTCAGCGTTCGACCAGCAACAAAATTGCCAACGCGAACAAATAATCCAACGGCGTTTGCCCAGTTAGTCTATCTGGTCAGAGAGAAATGGAAGTTGGAAGAATGTCTCACGCTTGACGCCACTGCGTTATTGAAGGATTTCTACGGCAAAGGAAAGTTGACCGATGAGCAGGTTGGTGAGTTGGAGCCGCACATTATTAGAAAGGACGATGTGCGGGTAACTCCCCGGAGATCCAGTCCGGCTACGGCTGATGGGCAAGAAGATTAGTCTCTAAACAATCCCCACAAAAAAGCCCGACCGTTTGGCCGGGCTTTTCGCGTTTTACGCAGAACTCGTGACACTATTTTTCGTAGCGGATAACCCACTGCGGAAAAATTGTCCGGCCGGTGATATCCACCGCCACTGTGTCCGGAGGGTCGCCCTGATACCGGTGCGAGACCGCCATCAGTTGATTACCGGGATCGGTGGTAGTGGTGTCGACCGTGAAGTTCTCAATCTTACTGCCATCAAGCGACGAGACAAAGATCGTAGCCACGCGGCCCTTTCCGGGGTTCAACCGGTGGTCGGTCGGCCCGATATTGGCGATCATACCGAGCGTGACGCATTGGATCGCAGTATCGGGACGGAATCCGGGGTAGGCCCATTCGGCTTCAGCCACTCGCCCGCCGGTATAGACAACCGAGTCGGCGACGATTTTGTTTACGCCAGCATCAAGTTTGAGGGGGACCGCCAGGCCAACTACATATTCATCGTTGAAAAACGAGATAGTGATCGACATAGTGTGGTCGTTGACACGAGCCACATCGGCCCAGACCGTATCGGGCACGCCGAACGGGTCGCTTTGGGCATCTGCCACGATTGGCATCAGTGCCACCAGGCAGATAAGACAGGTTAGTGCTTTTGCTACAGATTTCATTCTTCCTCCAGGCAAGTACCAAGTTTAGCCACTTGGTTCTACAATATTTATCGGCTTAAGATCCTAAAAATCTCCTGTTTCGTCAACTGTTGTAAGTTTTTTCTTTAATTCCTGGATCAAATTGGCGGCGGCGGTGCTATCGCCTAAGTTGTTACGGTAAATGATAGATGCGGTGATAGCCGCCCGGAACCCGAACTCGCTGGTCGGGAATTTCTCGAAAACTTCGCCGAGTATTTCTACCGCCTGGGGCCAGTCTGACCGACGTCGTGCCAGTTCAGCAAGGTAGCTCAGGGCGGCCGCTTCGACCCGGGTACCCGGCATCGTGGTCGCCAGTTCCCGATATTGAGTTTCAGCCCGCTGTTCCATCCGTTTCGCTTCGATGACCCGCTTTTGCTCACGGTATTTGTCAACCAGGAAGAGATAAGTCGAAAGACTTTGTTCCGAAGTGGGGAAATTATTGATGAGAAATTTGAATTCGGTTTCAGCTCGATCCCAGTTGTTCTGGAACTCAAACGAACGGGCGATCGCAAATTGCACAACAGGAGTCTTGGCGTAGAAATTATCGTACAGATGCTTAACATCGATAAAAGTCTTTCGAGCCTGCGAGTATTCCTTTTGGTGCATTTGCACCAGACCTTTATTGTAGAGAATAATCGGACGACGCAGAGTATCGCGGCCGGTCAGGTTGGCGAGAATTTTATCATATTCTTTGATGGCGAGATCTGGTTGGTCGAGATGGCCGGCTTGGAGCGAGGCTATCCGCATACGTGCCGATGGTGCCAGTCCGCCGGTTGTATCCATTACCTGACTTAGCTCGTCGACAGCTTCTTCCCATCGACCTAATCGCTCGTACAGCCCAGAGAGGCTCAGGTGACTGGCCCCGGATAGATTGCTACTGGGATAGTCGGCGATCAGGCGGTGGTAATAGGCTTCGGAACGACTCACTTGAGCGGCGGCTGATGCGGAATCGCCTACCCGTATAAAGATGTCATAGATATGGTTGGGCAGGCCGAACATATTGACGATTATCTCACCGTTGTCGTCGATCGGTGGATAGAAGTTATCGACCGCGTAATTGAATGTGGTCAGGGCCGAGTCCCAGCGGCCAGCCGCCTGAAGGGCGCGTCCAAGGTTCAGGTGCGCTGATATTTGAGGGATACCGGTTAGTTTCACCCGGTGCAGAAGATGGTCTATAACTGCCACGCAACTGTCGAAGTATCCATCGGCGTAACAGCGTTGTGACAGGCGGGTGGCGGAGGCGAATGTGATATTGGTTAACTCGCGATATTCAACCGGGTACTCTTGCGGATTCAGGGAGTCAATCGCGGAATAACAGAAGTCGAGCGTAGTACCGTACAGCTCGTGAAGGTTGGCCGATATTTCGGGTGACATCAGTTCAGGCCGAATGCGTGCCTGTCGGGCTGACTTCTCTGCCTGGTAGAACATTTTCTCGGCTTCGTAACGAAGTTGCAGTCCCGGATTGTCCGAACAGCCGAACCAGGTGAGGGTTATCAGCAGTAAACTCGCGAGTATCTTTCCCGATTTCATCACAGGACGGTCTCCATATATTCAATATCGGCTTGAATTTTCTCGAATATAGACGTGGGCAGTGGATCGGACAAGATTAAAGGCGAGAGGTGAAAACACTACCGCAACAAAATCAGGGTTGTTTTGACGGTGTTAGAGATAGTCGTGTGGTCATAAAAAGAAGGACAAGTATGACTACTGCAAGATCGACCGAAGGCGGCTCTGAGCTGTCTCAGACGTCAACACTCAAAGATAATACGATAGCTAAGTTGGGGCGACGCAAGGGGATGACTACGGCCGAGAAGCTGGGGGCTGTGCTCAAGTGGTCCGCCAAAGATACCGAAACCGGCCGATGGCGTAAACTGCTTTACCGATTTCTCACAGATAATGTTCCAGTCATCAAATCGTGCGTCTGGACCTGGGCCAGGCTGTCGGCGGCACCGGGGAGGTTTTTAGTCGACTCCGATATCGACGGAGCGATAGCCGAGCGGGCGACATCCAGACTGGAGGATCTCTCGCGTCGTTTGTACGCCAACGCGGCGGGCAACAGGATAGGACTGGACAGTTTATTGCCGGAACTATTTGGGACGCTTTTTCGTGACGGGGTTTTCGGAGGTTTTTTGACTGTGACACCCGATGGCGAACAGGTGGATCAGTTTTTGCCGATTGATCCCGCTGATATTCGCACCGAGACCGTGCAGGGCAAAAGTTATCTGCTCTTAGAGATGGATCAACGTACTATCAGTCTTGACCGCTCTGACTTCTATTTTATCCCGTTAGATGGTTCGATAACGCATCCGTTAGGACGGTCAATTCTACAGGCTATTCCATTTGTGACTTATGTCGAACAACAGTTGGTTGATGATATGCGGCGAGCAAGTCACAATTCAGGGTTCCATCGACTGCATGTCAAAATCACGCCCCCGGAACGGATGAGCGGTGAGTCGGACAATGCTTTCACCGATCGGATCAATGGTTACTTTGATTCGACGGTGCAGATGATAAAATCGCTTGAAGTCGATGATAACCCGGTCACCTGGGATAATGTAGAGATTCAGCATGTGGCACCAGGCAAGTCGCGCGAAGTCACTAACAGTTGGTTTATGAGTCACCGGGCGATGGTCGAGGAAATTTGCGCCGGGACTCATTTGGCGCCCTACCTGTTAGGTTACTCCTACGGTGCCACGACCAGTTGGTCGGGATTCAAGTTTGATGTTGTAATGCGACAGGTTCGTTCGGTGCAGGCCGAAGTAGCTCATTTCTTAGAGTGGATTGGCAATATCGATCTGGCTCTGGCCGGGTTGGATGTCCGTTGTCGATTTGAGTTTAACAACAGTTTTGCATACCAGGCGAAGGATGATCTTCAGTTGGAGACCGGACGGGTGGACAACGTCCTCAAGCTATACGAGGCGGGATTGATCGACAAAGCTATAGCCCGCGAGAAGATTTGGAATCTGCTGTAGAAGTCGAATCTGGTTACGATGACTGGTTGCACGGGTTGAAAGATCCCGCTTTTTTCGCTCGGAGGTTTCTCAAAATCGAATTGCATCCGGGCCAGCAACGCTGGTTGATCGGATCCACTGCCCGTGAGAATGTGTTGGTGACCGGCAACCGGTGGGGCAAATCGTTTGTCTCGGCGATCAAATTAATTCGGCACTCGCTCTATCAAATTCGTCCACTGAAATACGATACCGGTGGTCGCTATCGAGCGGTGGTAGCATCGATAACTCAGAATCAGGCCAATCTGGTGTTCGATCAGGTAGTACGGTTGGTGCGTCAGTCGCCGATTATCTCACCCCTCCTGAGAAATCTGACCTGGACGCCACATCCGAAACTTGAATTCGACAATGGCGCTACGATAGAAGCTCGCACTACCCAGAATCGGGGGGAGCATCTGCTGGGTAACGACTACGATCTTTTCATTTTCGATGAGGTCGCGTTTGAGGCGGCACCGGAGTATGTGGTTGAGGAAATCATCCTGATGCGGCTCGCTGATCGTGAGGGGCGGCTTGATCTGGTCTCGACACCTAACGGCAAGAACTGGTTCTATCGGCGGGCGCGTGATATCAGCCAGAAACATCGGCGCGGTTTTTTCCTCAGCGGTGACAGTCGGGATAATCCACACATATCAAAAACATATCTGGATGAGCGGGTTCAATACTTTTCCGAGAGTCGTCTCAAACAGAATATCATGGGACAGTTCGTTGATGCCGGTGGTGAAATCCTGCGGGGCGGTTATGTTGATGATGCTTTGAAGAGATTCGAGTCGGTCAATACGGTTTCCTGTGACAGCGACAAGTTCTTCTTGTCGGGTTGGGATCTGGCACGCAAGCAAACGGCCACAGTTGGGATCACGGTGGAAGTATGTAGCGGAAAAGCGAGAGTTGTCGAGCTGGAGAGATTCAAGCGGTTTGACTGGATGGTGGTTATTGAGAAGATCAAAGAACGCCAGGAGAAATTCCCCGGACGGTTGATGATCGACGCGACAGGTCTCGGTGATGTTGTTGTTGAGCAGTTGAGCGCCTATCGACCGGAAGCGGTCATATTCACTCCGGCGACTAAGGCTGAATTGTTGACCAATGTTGAACTGATGCACGCCAGGGGGGGTGATCTGTTACCCTCGCTGGGAATTACCCGATGGAGTTGGGCAGGTTTGGTCGTTAGAAGATGAACTACGGGAAGCTCGTTGGGATCACAACAATCAGTGTGACGCGCTTATGGCTTTGGCCCTTGCGCTGTGGCCGCTGAGGCGACGCCGGGCACCGTTGATATCGCCCCGGGTGGGCAAGGTGTAATTTACGAAAAACAAAAAACGCCCTCCGGATGTGAACCACCCGGAAGGCGCAGGAGGGAGGGATTGGGATCTATTTAGAGCGATTTTTCCGGCGTCGTGCCACATACAGGGCACCTAAGCCACCGGCCAGTAACAGTAGAGAAGCTGGTTCGGGTACCGCAGTCGGGGTGTCATTGGCCTGCTGTTCGTTGTAGCCGTTACCGTTACCGTTACCGTTGTCGTTTCCGTTGTAACCGTAGACATCGGAGAAAGTAATCCCCATGGCGAGACCGAACACAATCAGGGCTACTAACCATTTCAGGGGTTGACTTGTTTTTTGTCTATATACTGTCATTTCGTTCTCCTTTGAAGCCAGTCAATCGCAGGCTCTGACCTTTTTCAAGCAAAGGTTGTGCCTTCAGTCTGATTCTGTCTATGTTGTAGGCGTAACGGGAAATCTACCAATAAGATAGGGTCACAGTTTAACAAGTAATCAATGATAGGCTCGCCCACTTAGTTTGTAATCGGTTGCACAGTTTTGATACCAAATCAATGCAAACCCCTAATTCGCTACAGGCAGTAGAACAGTATTCGGAGGACTTAATGAACAGTAGTCTGGGTCGTGTAACCGCCCACCTGGCGGAATCAACCGATTCTTTGCCGCCCAAAATGGTGGCACTTATCAATCAGAACATCAAACCGCCAACGCTGGTGACGGCTGATGATGTCTATGTTCGAGCGATGTACATTGTCTCGGATCAGGTAAATTCGTTCGGGGGGCGGTTTCCTATAGAAGAACACGACCGGTTGGCAAAGCTACTGGTAGATTCTCCAGTGCTGATCGGCCATCGCAAAGACAAATTGCCGGTCGGTCGGAACTTTTATGCCGAATTGGTTGAGCGTGACGGTCATCCCTGGGTGAAATGTTATTTTTATTGGTTACGCACAAGCGACACCGAAGGACAACTGCTGGGCAATATCGATGGCGGTATTTACAAAGAATGTTCGATTGCTTTCACGTTCAATTTGCCGGCCTGTTCAATTTGTGGTCGGGATATCCGTCGTTGCGAACACGAGCCATTTGAGACCTACGAAAAGGATGGCTCAAAAGAAGTCTGCCATTTTAACTACCGTCAAATCGAAAAAGTACTGGAGACTTCGCTCGTCTATCGCGGTGCGGTTCCAGAAACATCAATTACTAAAGAGTTTGAGGCTTTGACCGGAGCCGAGCAATCTTCGAACGATGACCACAACTATCCTCACCTCGTGTCTCTTGAGTCGGTGGATCAACTCGATCAGGATGGGTCATTTCTGGTTGTACCTCGTTATGATAGTCTGCCCCTGACCGCCTGTTTGCGCGATGGGGCACTATCGTTGACTCGACTTGATAGTGGTTGTTCCCTGGCGGTGGATCTTGGCGAAGATTGTCGACCGACCAGTTTCCGACCAACTGAGCCGATATACGGTGTGTTGGTCGGTTACCGTGGGCGAGAGCGTTGTTCACGGCAACAACTCGAACGTTTTCTGCTTGATCGGAGTGGTCCGGTTAGTCGGTTGACACTGAATGTCTATCCACATCAGGGTCTGGTGACATTACCCCGGGCTGATCCTGGATCGCGTTTGCAAATTCGTATAGTGCCGTATCGGATGGCGTCGCCAGAAAGTCTCGAACGCACTGCGCGCGAGATAATGACGCGTGATGGAGTGGAAATTTGGCCACTGTCGAAGCATGGTCTGTTCCCTGCCTCAGATGACATCCAAGCCTTCGAGTATCATCCGGTAAACAATATCCCCGCGACCAAACCGCGCTATCAAATAGAAGTTGAACCTGACTCTGGTTCGGCGAATCTGATTCTTTCGGGAATAGAGTCTGTAGCTCAATCGGTATCGGCATTTGAGATAGTCGGTTTTGATACGGCTCTTCTACACCGGGGGCGTAGCTTTGTTGTGCGACCAATGAAACGGTCGGTTTATAAGGCCAAAACAAAAGCCAAAACAAAACCAGCAGTTATGCTTGAAGGGGAAATCCTTTCGATCAAGAAACACGAAGATTCGCTGGTTTTGAAATGTGCCGGCGAGTCGGGACAGGAACTGGCATTGCGTCCTATACGTCTGGACGGTCGTGATCTATTTTTGTTTTCTATTTCGTCGGGGGTGACGAAATCGTGCCGACTGGCCACGGAGGTAACTGGTGGCTGAATCAAAACCGACCCCCGTCTTTCAATTGAATGGCCAGTGGCTCAACCTGGTGACAATCATACTCGGGATAGCGGCGGCCTACTTCATGACGATTCAGTCGCTCAAGATCGAACTCGCGTCCAAAGCCGAAACGGTTATGGTCGGTGCCCTGGACAAGAAATTAGCCAACTTTGAGATCCTCCTTCAGGAGGGCGTGATTGGCAAAGAGCAGTTCTATCAATTCTCGTCCGATGTGGAGGCGAGACTTATTCGCATAGAAGATTATCTGGTCGAATACTCAGGAGAGAATATTGGGAAAAAATAAGAACGATATAGACTACCTCTCGGAAGTAGTGAATCTTATCGATGAGGCCACTTTACCGAAGATCGACTTCGATGAACTCAAGGCGCGGTTGTCAACGGTGTGCAATCGTTTGACTGCCCAGGATGAGTTAGCCGTCGAGTATGCGCTGTTGCGCGATGACTGCGAGAGGCGAATTGCCGGTATGACCAAGGCTATCGCCGCAGTCGATCGCAAACAGGATCGAATGCAGGAGGCGTTGTCGCTGGTCGATGAACTACCAGCCCTGGATTCGGCGCAACTGCTTCAGACCTATCGTAGAGTGGCCGCCCGGTTTCGTGACAGCTTCCCCGGTAGTTTTGGATATTACAACAGGCGGGAGAGAGGTTCTCGGTCTCCCAGTGTGAGGGGCGAGTAGTCCGCGATGCGTGTGACCACACCCCATGAAATTAAGCTTTAGAATATGAACCAGTTCAGGAGAAAAAAATGTCAGTAAGAAATCAAGATCTTCAGGCCATCGCGCCGGTGCTGGCGACGTTTGATATTCATCAGACGACAAGTGTGGATGATCTGAAAGACGCCAACCTTGGCGAACCGGTAGCCCTTACCGGTAGCAACGAAATAGGTCCGATCGGTGACGGCGAATTGCTGTTGGGCAAACTGATCAGCCTGACGCTGTCGGACAACGATGATGGCGACCGCCAGGCAACAGTTCAGGTGGGTGGTATCTGCCGCCTTGATGTTTCAGCCACTGTGCCGAGTGTTGGCAATCGTGTAGTCGGTGGCAGTTCCGGCACAGTCAAACAGGCACCGGTTCTGGTGGCTGATGACCCCGCCGGTGGTAACGTTGCACGCGGTACTGTGTTGGCTGTCAACGGCAGTACCGACTGTGTCATTCTACTCAATTAGCAGGAGACCAAATGGATATAAATCAATTTTTGCAAACCGCCGGAGCCGGAGTTATGGCTCAAGAAGATGCCCGGTTGGTTTCGACCGGATCGGTCGATCTGAGTCGGGCCGCGGCAATTGAAATCAACCGTGACCTCTATTCGGAAGCGGACGCCCGTGGCATGACCTTGTCGGAACTGCTGGAGTGTGACGAATTTGACCCGAGTGTTGCCGGTTCGCCGGTTGATGCTTTTGAACGGCAGTTGGCTTTGGCCGGGGTTCGGCTTGGTGGTAAAACACCGACCACAGTCGAACAGTTCTTTCAAAAAGGTTCGGCGTTGATGCCGGAATTTATCCTGCGGGAGATCAAGCGGGGTCAGGCTATGCGCCCGGAACTGGGGCGGTTGATCGCCAACAGTACGACTATCGCCACCAACCGTTACACGCCGTTTTTTATCGACACCTCCAGCGCGGATCGCTTCTCGCTACGTCCAATCGGTGACGGCGCTGAAGTGCCCCAGTTACTGGTGACGGAACAGAATCACGCGGTCAATGTGCGTGACTATGGTCTGGCGCTCAAATCCAGTTACAAGGCGTTACGCTACCGGAGCAGTTCGCAGTTTCGGGTACTACTGTGGTACATCGGTTTCCGTATGCAAACTGATAAGGTCGGCATGTTGGTTGACACGCTCATCAATGGTGACGGCAACTCCAACGGTGCCACTGTGGTCAATGCGGCTTTATCCGGATCGCTCACTTACGATGATCTGATAACGCTGTGGGCCGAGTTCGCGCCGTTTGAGATGAACAGTATCATTTGTCATGTCAACACGCTCAAGACAATCCTCACGCTCGACGAGTTCAAAGATCCGCTGGCCGGGTATCGTTTTCAGAACAGCGGTGATCTGTTCAGCCCGTTAGGTGCATCGATGATGCGTTCCGACGAAGTGCCGACCGATTACGTGATCGGTCTGGACACTCGGTTTGCCATCGAAGAAGTCATCACTCAGCCACTGATGGTCGAATTCGACAAGATCATCGACCAGCGTTTTGAAGAGGCGGTGATCTCCGAATCGGTAACCTACGCCAAGGTCATAAAAGAGGCCTCAGTGATTCTCGATACGGTTTTCAGCTAATGCTTGTGAGCAGGTCCGCCAGAAAAGCGGGCCCGCTCCCGCTAAAGGGTCAGTATGCAAAAGAAAATAACAGATACCACCGCCGCCTTTGGGTTAGGTGATCCATATCAGGCCAAGTTATTCAGGGTATCATCCGGAACCTATCTTGATCGACGTGCGGTAGTGATCCAGACCTCGCCGACCGAAATCAAACTGGCCTGGTCAGACGCGCCGTCGTCGGGGTGGTCATCACTTGTGAATGTTGCCTCCGATGCGACCGACAACACTTTCGATGCGGTCATGACCGCCGATGGTGATATTCATGTCGCCTATACCGAACAGTCCACCAGCTACCTGGTCACCCGGAAGCTGACATTCAGCGGCGGAACCTGGTCGGCAGGTGCCAGGGTTACGATCTACAATGGTGCTTATGGTTACGATCCGTCACTGGCGGTCGAACCAGGTGGTAATCTCTGGGTATCGTTCTGTCGGTTTGTCAGTCCCACGCGGTGGGTGCAGACCAAGTCATCGACAGACGGTGGTGCCACCTGGGGCAGTGGATCGGCCGATGCTGGTGACCAGATATCCACCGGCTCCATGTTTGCCTGGTCGCAATGTCTTGTCGATGATTATTCGGTGCATGTGATATTCAACGATCAGGACACGGCGCTTTCGATTTGCTCACAGGCTCTGTCAGGCGGATCCTGGTCGAGCCAGTATAATATCGCTACCGGCTCCGCCTTTGGTCGAAACTTTCATGCCGCCATAGGATGTGACAACCGTCTTGGAGTAACCTACTACCGAGATCAACTGTATTATCGTGAATACGATGGGAACAACTGGGGTGCTGTTGTGGTGCTGGAAACAGAAATGGTGACTTGTCCTCAGCTTCTGTTTAAAGGCAACGTGCCGGCTGTTGTCTATCTAAGACATATCGGCAACAATCTCAAGGTTGCTCAATATACCGATCGGCGCACGGGAACATTTTCCGGTCCGGAAGTGCTTGACCGGCGGGTGACGCTTTTTGATGCCGTCCTGCTGTACGATGCTTCATCGGATAGTTACGAAAATCTGACTACCGAGGCGTCTGGCGATGCTACGGCCGATGTCTACCACTCTTCTTCCGGGTGTCTGGTGAAGGATGCCGGTGATATTTTATATCTGGGCATGGACGCCCGCTTTCGATTGGCGCGTTTGGTGCTCTCTACGCCGGGTGTCGGTGGTACGTTGCTGGTGAGTTACTGGGATGGCACCAATTGGCAGGCATTTACACCGGCCAATGGCAGTACCGATCTTGGCAGTGGGTTGATCGACCTGCTCCTATGGACTGATTTTAGTTCAATGCCGGACGATTGGCAGAAACTTACCGTCAACTCGCAGACCCGATTTTGGGTGAAGCTCGAGGTCGGTTCGGTTTTTACCACCGGGCCGGTTGGTAGCCAGATAAGCGCCGGTTCCGAGACCAACCGGATGATTTTCAGGAGGCAATAAATGTCATACACTAATGCCGAACAAATACGCCACCATTTGGTTACGCCCTTCCCGGTGGCTGATCAGGTGCTGGATCAGCCGGTGATAATGCCATCGAGCGACTACTACCGATTCTATGGCGGTGCTGTTGAGGCTGACTCGATTCGAGTGAAATCAATCCAGAGTACCTCTCAGCGAACCGAAGTTACCTTGAGTGGTGGTGTGGGGTCATGCGGTATTGCCCCGATACTGTCCGGCTCGGTTGTAGCGCTTCAGACAGCTCGTTGGGAACGGTCTACCGTGAAAATGTTGATTATGTTTTTGACTATGTGACCGGGACGTTGAACACCAAAACGGGTGGGACGCTCTCGAACAGTCAAACAGTTACCGTCTGGTATGTGCCGTTTACCTTGTATCTATCCGGCGTTGACTATTCGCTGGCATCAGATCGCAGTGAAATCCGCCGTTTGGCAACCGGATCAATCGCCGTCGGTGAACGGGTCTGGCTGGACTACCATCCGATCTATGTCAGTATCTCGGATGAAATTATCACCAACGCGGTAACAATGGCCAACGGTATGGTGGAGACCGAGGTTGACCCGAACCGGGAATTCGAAGTCGATCCTACTCTTTCGGCCGCGGCGACTTATCGCGCTCTGGAAATCGTCTGTCGGGCGGCGGCCAGTCGTGAGCTGGCGGCATCACGAAGTGGTGATCGGGTGGCATCGGTCTGGATCAAGCTGGCTGATGGCTACTCCGAACGATCAGAGTTACTGTTACGCGGTTTCCGTCCACCATACGAAAGTCCACAAAACCCGGTTCGTAGTTAAGAAAGGGATTAAAATGACAGGCCTCGAACGCATCATTGCCAAACGCAGTTGGTTTGTGCCGGACTTCGCCGTCTGGGGAGAACCTTCCTTAGGTGAACATGAGTATGTTTTACTCGAACAGGTCGATTCAACCCGGTCGATAGGATACGGTGTCGCGTCAATTGGTCAGGCCGATCAGGAAGTGCTGTTCAGTCAATTGACCGATCATCGTGGCAACACATTACCGGATAATCTGGAATCGCCACGAGTGTTTGTGCGACCCCGGAACGATACGCCGGTTTTTATAGTGGGGCGGGAATCGGCTGATCGGTTTAAGATTGCTCAGGGTTCTTCCGATGCCGGACCGACAACGGTCGATCTGTGGGTGGTCGAGTTTGGCGACTAAGAAAAAAGTTCGATCCGATGATGAACCGACCGCCGATGAAAGTATCCAACTTCTAAACGATCATATCCGGGAGCAATTTGTTCACAACGCCCGGATTATCGCGGATAACGAAAAACCTGAAAGGTTGCTCAAGATGATTCAAACCTGCCCAAAACTGAAACCACCAACGCCGACCAACAAGGAACTCTGGAGGATTGTACAGAAAGTTCGGAGGGAAGTGCTCGGCGGTGATTCAAAACCGGATCGCAAACTAACTTCGCGGCGCAAAGCGAAAGGGAAGGACTGAGATGTTCGGTTCCGTGCGATATCTGATGGCAATTTGTCTCGCGGTTGTTATGGTCGTTATGGATTTCGAGCATCCGTGTGCTCAGTCCGGTACCGGAACATCCGAATCGTCGGTCATTAGACTCGAGGCTGACGATGAATATCCCAGGGCTGTCGGTCGACAACTGATGGTCGAAGTTGGTGATTCGACTCGCGCGCAATTTGAGCCATCGTTCAAGTTGACCGGCTGGGACGATCAGGTCGAGTTTCGTGTGAATCTGGCCACCGCATGTGATCCGCTTAGATCGGCGGAACGTCAAGTCACGGTGCGAAACGACCAGCCGATGACTCGTCTGATCGGTGCGATCTGTGACCACGAGTTGTATGTTCGGGCTGATGGCAACTTTGAATGGAACCTGATACTTAAAGAAAAACCTGTTGATACTGTTTTTCGTTTTGGTGTCAGCCTGACAGGTCTGACGGTTCATTACCAAGACAAATTATCTGCGGAAGAAATCGCCAACGGCGCTGTGCGGCCCGATTCGGTGGTCGGTTCGTACGCTGTTTATCATGTGACCGGCAAGGGTGGTGTTCGTCATGGCAATGATTATCTGAGTAGCTACAGGTGCGGCAAAGCGTTTCATATTTATTGCCCCCTGGTTTGGGATGTATCCGGTGACACTGTTTGGGCGGCGATGGATTTTAACTCAAAAGTCGATTCGCTCAGTCTTGTGCTGAATGGTCACTGGCTGGCCAACGCGGTCTACCCGGTGACGGTTGACCCAACGTTTGGGACGACTGCGATGGGGGCATCATCGCAATCGGTTGGTATCTCTGATGTCCTGCATTGTCGCTACGCTACCTCAACAAGTACCGGTACCCTTGACAGTATTATCTGGGGGCTTAACCGTACCGGCGATCAACCAAATGTTGGCTATGCCATGTACGAGAAAAAACCAAATTACGATGCTTGTTCGCTGTTGGTCGATACCTCCACCACTCAATTAGCAGTGCCGTTTCGTCTGGCGGGAACGTGGTACAGTTTGGATATGGCTGAAAACGCGACGTTGTCGGCCAATACCGACTACTGGTTATCGTTGGGGGTAGGGGATGCATCCTGCAACGCCTGGTATGACGACACCGATACCGACACTACCGCTGGGCATCAGGATGATCCGTGGCCGTTTAACAACCCCTGCAATACCGGTTGGGTTGTTTATGCTTCGAATAGGACTTACTCGGTGTATGGTACCTTTACCTGCGATAACTGCGTGGTCACCGGAAGCCGCCAGCGAGAAATATTGTTAAGGGAACAAGACTGATTATGACCACACGATGGAGGATTGAGATGACAAGGTTGGGAACAATAATGCTGGTGACGTTGCTCCTGTTGCCGCTTGGAGTGTGCGCCACTGATTTTGGTGTGGTGTCGACCGCAGACTATTTGAGGTTTCCGGTTATGGCTGTGGATTCGGCCGGGATCGAGCAGGTGCCTGACAGTGGACACGTATTGGTTTGGTTTGAAGGCGAAGCGTCAGCCAATGCCTCCTCATATACCAATCGGTGGACCGGCGCTGGCGCGGGGAGTAACTATATTGATAGCACACGCTACGCTAACCGCACATATTACTATTTTGTTGATCAAGTTGCTGACCTGGACAACGACGAGGGCGACGGTGTCTATTCGGGAGTGGTGGTACTGTTTACCGATGGCGAACCATATCCCAACCGGTTTACTTTTACCCTCGCTGGTGATGAACTGGCTGACTACTGGGCCGAGGTTGCTCGGGTAGGGGATTCGATCAATGCCTATGATGACTGGATGGCCAAAGAGGCTACTGTTCAAATTATTGACGACTCAGTAGATGCGTGGGATGATAATATTGCTTACCTCGATGTGCCGGTGTCGAGTGTGAGCGGCGGTTCTGGTGCCTATTCAGTTACATTGGTGGCGTTCGACACGGTCAACGCTCAGACCGTGGCCGGGGTCAGGTTGGCGGTCAGAAATCTGGATCAGTCGAGTTTACTGGCTCTGGCCGGCACCGGGTCATCGGGTAGCGCTTCAGTCAACCTGGATGCCGGCGACTATCTGGTATTAGCCACTGCCCCCGGCTATATTTTTGCGGCCTATGACACTCTATCACTTACCGGGCCGGTTTCCGACTCTGTCTTTGGTTATCAGTTTGATCCTGGTTCGCCTGTGTCACCCTGGTTATGTCGCGTGTACGGTTATCTTTTCCAGGCTACCGGCGAGCCGGAGAGCGATGCCGTGGTGTCAGCCTATTTGCCATCAGGGGTGTCGCAATCCAACGGTTTGATAATATCACCCTACCCAACAACTGTCACAACCGACACCAATGGATATTTCTACCTTGATTTGCTCCCATCGACATCGCTGACCGGAACGCCTCTGTATGAGTTTACTATCAGCCGCGCTGACGGCACTATCCTGCGCAAACGACTCAGTGTGCCGGATACGAATAGCTGGCAATTGACGTGGTAGATCCGTCTGGTGTAGGTCAGGCCTACTCGGGGCCTGACATCGTCTTAGCAAGAAGTGCGTCGGGCCTCAAGGGGGTCCGACCTACTGACAGACTGTTCCGTCCCGACGAATCCGTTGGACGTGGTGTCGGGTGACCCTGCCCGACACAGGCCAACATGCAACATTTGTCAGGCAGAGTCGCCTGCCGCAACTACACAAAAGAACTTTTCCTATACAAGGGAACTTCTTCAACGAACAACAAAAGGCCGCCTTTCGGGGCGGCCTTGTCGTGTTCAATCTTTCGGTATCACCGGCAGGGCGGACTGGCCGTACCGTACAGGTAGTTCATGTAGTAAATAATATCAGCTATATTAACAACGTTGTCGCAGTTACAATCGGCACGCATCGCGCCACCATCCGGCGGCGGGCCGGCCTGGGTGATGAACTCAATCAGGAGAAACAGATCCGACATCGTCGCGACGCGATCATTATCATAGTCACCGGGGACATAAACCGCGGCACAGTTGTGCTGGACCAGGACAGAATAAGCCCCCTGGTGATCATCTTGGTCATGACCGACCGAGCGCAGATAATGATACGTGCCATCAAGTATCCCCGAGGGATTCCAGTGCACTGACCAGCCATCCTGACCGATCAAATCGGCGCCTATCATCGAGCGGGATACATTCCAGCCGGTGGCAAACATTGATATCATCAGATCGGCTCGATGCCACACTCCCGACAGCTTGATTTCACTGTAGCCGGTAAGATCGCGCCAGGTTGCGGATTCAATGGTGCCGGTCAATGGGTTTGCGACACTGACCAGGTATGTGCTATCGGTTCTTTGCCAGGCTGAGAAACCATCGATTATCAGCCAGAAGCCAGGATTACCTCCCACACCCAGCATTACAACGCGCTCATCGTTTTCAACCCAGGTTCTCAAGTCGGCATAATTTGGTTGGCGTTTAAGATCAAATTCAAAACCGCCACCTCGTGCCGTGGAATACTGTTTCAACCCGGCAAAAACGGCTTCGTCATAGGCACCGAGAAATGCTTGGGTATTGAACACGGCGGCGAATTTCTCTGCAACCTCGGCCGATGTCATCATGGCTGTTCCCTGGCGTACCAGATCGGGATAACCCCGATCGGACCAAACTTTAGCCGCGATTGCGGCGGCAACCGGAGCGGAATAGTAATCGCCGAATTCTCCGTTGGTGGCATAGTTGCCGTCTTCAGGGTCGCCATCGGTATCGCCCACCAGGGCCTGATCGAACGGGGAGATGTCAAGGGAGACAAACATATCAACGGCACGATGCTGAACCTCGATAATCGATAGGTTTTCATCAGGTGAGGTCATATTGATATCGACCGGCGAACAGAAAGCAGTACCTTGACCCGGTGATGTAATTGTAGCTATTGGCGGAGTTGGTTCAAGATAGACGTTGATGGTCTGACTCTGAGTGCTTCCCGAAGTATCTACCAGCGTTACACGCAGATCGTAGTAGCCTTCGCTAAAAGAAGAGAAATCCCAGTTGAGACTGAAGCCCGTGCCGATGAGAGCAGAGTGGACTCCATCTCGAAGAGGCGAGGTGCCATCAAATTTACGACCGATCTCCATAAATGACCCGCCGTTGGAATACTCAAACATTATGTACTCGATTTTGTTGGTCACCTGATTATCCCATGCCCACAATTCCTGATTGGCATACAGGATGTCCCCATCGGATGGAGTCAGGATTTCCAACTGCGGGCTGGATACGCCACCGGGAATGCCAGCGGTCTCCATCGCCAGCCGTCCGGGGAAGTTATAAATATTGTTGTTGCCCAGATCGACCCAGCCGATGGTCTCATCCCAGATATTATAAGTCGCGCAGGGTACCGGGAAGTCGTCGGTTAGCACGGCGGCGTGGACGGCGGTGTCAAAAACATTGCCAAGATAGAAGCCGGCGAAAAACGGACCATTGACAATGATTGGAGTATCCAGCGGCACCCAGATGTTATACATACCAGCTTCCGGTATCTGGGTCTCCCATTGTGAAGACACCGCTAACAGTGCACCGGGAACCGGACAACCGGGAATTGTTGTATTGTCAACCGCTTCGACATCGACCGCAATCGTGATAGGGGTTGGCGCGTCGAACATCATCGGCATGTTGATAGCCGTAATTGTAAACGGGTACGGGTTAGGGCAGTTATTGGCCGGGTTCATCAACGATTTGTAAAGTTCAAGTCCGATCACCCAACCATCGATTCTCCACGTGATTTCCTGATTGTCAGTGACAAAACAGGTGTCGGCTGTTGCCAGTGATGGTGCCAGATAGATATTCCTGACCGATATATCACCTATCTGGTTGAAACTCACAGTCTTCTTGTCGCCCGCGTAGAGGGTTGATCCGACAAGTCCTATGACAAGCACGACAATGGTGGCAATCCTTGACGGCATATAGTGTCTCCTTGCTGTTTACGTATCTTCCTATATATAATTATCGTGTTTTTGGCCATTTACTTAATCGGTTACAGGAGACAGGTTTGAGATATCAATTCAAGCCAATAAATAGACAATGTCTTGGGTTTGCCCAACTGTTGGCCTGGTTTGAGCGCAATTATTCAACAAACCGATGCAGACTGGTAGCAGGGGAATTTGAGTTTCCGATATAGATGGGTGAGGGTTGGATAGAAAGGACACCAATTTATGCCTCTGGGCCGCAAAAGTCGGATTATGGTCGTTGACGATGAGAATTACATTTGCCGTATTGTCGTCGATACTCTGGGGAGTACTGATTACGATATTGTCAGCTTCACCGATCCACAGAAGGCACTTGATTTTCTTGCCGTCGATACGGTTGATCTGGTCCTGACCGATTTGATGATGGGAGAGTATTCCGGCCTTCAGGTGTTGGAAACCGCCCTGGAGAATCATCCCGATATCATCGTAGTTCTAATGACAGCCCACCCGACGGTACAGACCGCTGTATCGGTGCTCAAACGAGGCGCTTATGATTTCCTGATCAAACCATTTAAGTTGGAGTTACTTCTCCAGACCGTACGACGCGGGCTGGGGCATCAGAAGATAGTTCGTGACAACCTGTCGTTGAAGAGTCAGGTTCAGTTCCTCAAGGTGGTCAACGCTTTCTTTGATACCGGAACAGATATCAATCAATATCTGGAAATGGTCCTGCGCTCGTGCAACGCCGAGTTGTTGGCCCAGGCATCGGCTGTGATTGAGATTAATCCCGGCACTGGAGAAATTGTCAGAAAAGTGTGCGAAACAACTTTTAAAGACAAAGCCAGCGTGGTTGTCGATTCTCAGTTGTTGGATCAGTTCAGAGATACTCGTAGTGGCGCACCGAAAGTTGTTACAAAAGCGAAGATGGTTGATGGTCGTCAGCATTATGAGATTCTGGTTAGCCAACCGATTCTGGTGCGTAGAACGCTATATGGTGTTATCAATGTGCTCATTGAATCCCGGCAGGAAAATATTCCGGCGGGTCAGATGGACATCCTGTTACTTTTGGCCAGTTCGGCGTCATCGGCTATGGCCAACCAGAAACTGTATAGTGATCTTCAGCAATCGTATTTTCAGGTTATCAGTGCCCTGACAAACTCAATTGAAGCTCGCGACAAATACACCGCTGGTCATACCGATCGGGTAACCCGTCTGGCTGAACAGGTAGCGCGACATATAGGGTGGACTGAAAAGCGATTAGTTACTCTCAGGATGGGTTGTACTCTGCATGATATTGGTAAAATTGGAGTTCCGGATGCAATCCTCAACAAACCTGACAAACTTACCGAAACCGAACGCAAAAAGATGATGTCACACCCGCGACTTGGGATGAAAATCATTCGTGGTATTGAACTGCTCAAAGCTTCCCGACCGTATATTATCGCACACCACGAGCGGTATGATGGCAAAGGTTACCCCAAAGGATTGTCTGGAAAAGAAATTCCGATTGAAGGTCGCTTGTTGGCGGTAGTGGATACATTCGATGCTATTATATCGGATCGACCCTACCGGCCGGGTGCGACTGTAGATGTGGCCGTGCGTGAATTGGTTGAAAATTCCGGAAGTCAGTTTGATCCCAAGATGGTGACCGCTTTCCTGGAAGTACTGCGGTTGGGTAAGCTTGATCTGGTTAAGTTGTACAGTCGGGAGATGGATCTTAGTTGTTTGGATGAGATGCCGGTTATTGAAATGGCACCGGTGTAAACGACAAGACCAAGATCAGCAAGGCTGTCCAACCCATAATCTTAGCAAAAGTCGAAGGTGCGATCCGATCGTCGAGTGTCGGAGGATGAGGCACTTTCATTATTAGTGCCATAGCACCCCATACCCACCACATCATTGATTGAAACCCGAAGATGAACAGTCCACCACAGGCTAACCAGCCCAGCGTAACTTGTTTTTTGTGGGCCAGACCGTAAACGACATGGCCGCCGTCCAGTTGACCGATCGGTAGCATATTCAGGGCGGTGACCAGTAGGCCCACCCAACCGGCAAAAGCGGCTTCGGAGAACAGATAGAAAGAATCAGCAGGGGCGGAACCGATCAGGATCGGGACGAGGGTCTTGATTAAGATTGATTCGCCATCCAGGGAAAACGGCATCCCGACGACTGCTGTTGGATCGCCAGTCAGCACGGTCGATTTCGACAGGCCATAGATCAACCAACCGAGGGCGACAAACCATCCGACTATCGGGCCGGAAGCACCGACTTCGATTAGGTCACGCCGGTTGCGAAACGGTGACTTGGATTTTATCAGGGCGCCGAAAGTCCCGATGATATTTGGGGCCGGGATAAAATATGGCCACGAAGTGATTATTCCGCGTCTCCGACTGGCCACAAAATGACCCATCTCGTGAAACAGCAGAATCGACATCAGGGCGGTGGTGAAAATATAGCCATCCCAGCCAAAGATCATCCGGGGTACAAAGAAAACGGTACCAAGGGTCGCCAGGAACAGGATGATATTCAACCTCGGAATAGCTATATGTTTTTTGGGGTCGACCGAGAGCAACAGGGCATTTTCAGATTGACTGAGCGTGAAACGATAACCGGCCAGTTTCAAACGGTCTTTGAGAAGTTTGACCGATTTTACCCGGTCGTACCGGTTGCGAAGACTGAGTACGATCTGGTTTTGTTGAAGGTAGTAGGCGTCAACCACATAGAGGTCGGCCACCAGGGTGGCGAGTTGGTTGGCTTGTTTTTCGGACGGCGGTTTCATCCTGAATTATACCAATAAATGCGCATAAGTTCGACAAAAAAGGGTACGGTGTTGGAGGGCGGATCTATCTTCGAATCCGTCTTTTACGTGGTGTCGGGTGACCCTGCCCGACAC
>JAGGTI010000036.1 GCA_021163775.1 Candidatus Zixiibacteriota bacterium | reverse complement strand
GGCCGCCGAGCAATTGAGCCATTTGTTGAAAGAAAAAGGCATTTCCCCTGATTACTTAGTGGTGGATCGGTCACGACGTACCACGATTAAGACCCGGATTATTGCTCATGGCCAGCAGGTTGTGCGGGCTGACCAGGAATCGCGACACGATCTGGCAACCGACATCGAAAACAAGATTATGGCCCATATTCGGCAGGCGGCCGACTCTATCGCGGCGATTATCATTTCTGACTATGGCAAAGGGATGATTACCCTATCACTGCTAAAGCAGGTGATCGATTTTTGTGGAAAGAAAAATCTCTTTCTCGCGGTCGATCCCAAAGAAACCCGTTTCAACAATTATGAGCGAGTCTCGCTGATTACACCAAACCATCATGAGGCCGGTTTTGCTTACGGTCGGAGGATCAACACTGAAGCTGATCTGATGGAGGTAGGGCAGGGTTTGCTAAAACGGCTGGAGGCCGAGGCTATTCTCATTACGCGCGGGGCGGAGGGGATGTCGCTATTCCAGCGTGATCGGGAGGTGACTCATATTCCTACCTTTGCAAGGAGAGTCTTCGATGTCACCGGGGCGGGGGATACTGTTATTGCCGTTTATGTAGCGGCAATGGCGGCTGGAGCCGACGCGGTGGAAGCGGCGATTGTGGCCAACGCCGGAGCTGGACGCACCGTAGCCGAGATTGGCACTGCGGCAGTGACCACTGATCAACTAAAAGAAGAATTAGAACACAATATTTCAAACGGACGACTGGCTGGGACCGAATAGGGTCAACCTTCGTCCTCAGGAGTTTTTTATGCGATGTTTTATCTGGTTGGCCGCCCTGGCTTTTGTGGGTTGCTCAACGGGCGAAAAGCCCTCGGAATCGATCACTATCAGCTTCAACCCACCCGATTCCACTTATTTCGTGGTGGAGTTGGCGATGACACGTGAGACTCATGAGGGTGATCAGGTCAACAAGGACAGCACCTGGACCCAAACAGGACACAATCAGGTGGCACGAGAGGGTGGATTCGAACTGAGGGGCGTGACTGATTCAATCACCATGTTTCACAATAATACCCAGATGATTGATCCGTTGGTGCAACTTTTCTCCCGGGCGGACATTACCTACGTGATTGATAGTGTTGGTAAGGTTGTTGACGTAATTGGCTACGAAAAGGTTTTTGAAGCGCTTGATACGCTTGTTGGCCCTGATACCGCCGCGGCGGTTCGCAAGATGGTTAGTGCGGAGTCGCTAAGGGGGCAGGAAATCGCCACCTGGAACCAGAAGTTTGCTTTGTATGTCGGACGCAGTCTGAGTGTCGGTGAACCAGAAATCGACAGCACAATTATTAATCTTCCAATTGAAGGTCAGGTCACTTTATATATGTTGACTGAGGTGGTCAGTGTCGAGAGCTTGAACTCCAAGCAGGGCATCCACTTACGCGTTTCGACCGCGACTGACCCCGCCGAACTGGCCCGGTTGTCAGGGCACGATTTGGATGAAATTGTGAAGCTGTTCAATATGGCCGATGACATTGTTACCCGTGTCTCACAGCGGCAGGCTGGTAGTTGGTCGGTACGTGACTGGGTAATCGAAAACGAGACGATGTTGTCACATTCTGAGACTTTGAACCAGGAGATTTTCTTTTACGAATTGGGTCAGAGTGGTATTCCGGTACGTAACCAGATGACTGAAACCAATGTAAAGAGCTATACGTACCCGGAATAGCGTTGCTCGAACTATTGACGATACAAAGTAGGTCACGCCTACTCGGGGCGTGACACGGAGTCGTAGGTCAGGTTGCTTGCAGGAATCCAGTTGTCTGGTTACAAGGGCTATCTTATGATTCGACGATTTCATTCGATTCCAAAACAATTGGGCCCTCGCTTCCGCGAGGGTGACAGGTTAGGCCTGACTCACCGATGAGGAGGGAACTCAATCGTGACACAGAAAAAGAATCTCATGTCCGGTCAACTGATCGCCCGCAAAGATGTCACCGCACTGGCCCAACGTTTGCGACGGGGGCGGAAGAAAATTGTTTTTACCAACGGTGTGTTTGATGTTTTACATCGGGGTCATATCAGCTACCTGACCAAAGCTCGGTCATTCGGCGATTGCCTGATAGTCGGGCTAAACAGCGACCGATCGGTGCGGCGGCTCAAGGGTAAATCCCGACCTTTGCAACCTCAGCGTGACCGGGCGGCGATTTTGTTGGCGCTGAGGGTGGTTGATTATGTGGTAGTTTTCGGCGAAGAAACCCCGGACAAACTGATCAAACAGATCAAGCCGGATGTTCTGGTCAAAGGTGCTGATTACAAGATATCAGAAATTGTCGGGGCCGAATTCGTCAAGTCGATTGGCGGCCAGGTGCGCCGTGTCCGGCTGAGTTCGGGTCGATCTTCAAGCCGCCTGATCCGCAAACTGGGCTAATCCCACCGCTTGCGCTTTGGGTTAAGTCGTTGTTTCTTATCCGTCTATGTCTGAACTTGAGATCAACAGCCACGTTTCTACAACCAGTCGTCTGGCCGCCGACGGTTTCTGGGCGGCGCAAGCGATGGAACGTCTGACCGAGGGCAAGTACTCGGATGTGATCCGAATCTGCCGCGAACATTTCGAAACCTCGCCCAAACTGGTATCGGGTCGTCTGGCGTACGCCACAGCGCTTTATCTTTCCGGCCAGGTTGAACTGGCTACCGATGAGTTCCATCACGTTTTGGCGCTTGATCCGGACAACCAGGTCGCCTTGAAATACTTAGGCGATATCCGGTTCGCGTCAGGTGATGCGGCCGAAGCGATGGCCTATTACCGACGTATTTTGGAAATTGATCCCGGTTGCCGAGGGCTGAAATCGACGCTTAAGAAGCGACCCACCGGCACAACTCGCACTATTACTCTTTCACGTGGCAGTGAACCCCGACCGATTTCCACCAAACCACCATTGCGGGAAATTCAGTTTTACACCGAAACTATGGGCGATTTATATATGAAACAGGGCCATCCGCGTTTAGCCGCCGAAATCTACCGCCGGTTGAATGAGCGTGGCACCGCGCCGCGTCTGGCTGAGAAATTGGTCCAGGCTGAAAGCAAAATCAAAGAAAGGGAAAGCTGAATATGTCTGCTCAACGCATTGATGCTGTACGTAAGTTATGCCAGACTCGCAATCTGGACGGGTTTATCGTTACCAACATGGATCAGATCCGGTATTTGACCGGGTTCTCCGGATCAGCCGGACTTCTGATTGTGGCAGAGAAAAAGCCGCAATTTCTAACAGATTTTAGATATACCGAGCAAGCCCGCAAAGAGGTCAAGGGTGCCAGGGTAAGTATTGTTAAAGGCGGTCTTATTTCATCGCTCAAGGATTTTCCAACTTTCAATGTAACCAATCGACGCTATGGATTTTCAGCAGAGATGACCACCGTGCTGATCCGAGACCAACTCCAGAGAGCTTTGCCAGATTGCCTTCTGGTGGAAGCGGACGAGATCTTTGGCGAGTTAGGCTGGGTCAAGGAGAAGACCGAAATTGAGTCAATTCAGAAAGCGGTGGATGTCTCTGATATCGCTTTTGAGCGGATTCTAAATTTGATAGCACCCGGTATTCGTGAGCGGGAACTTGCGGCCGAATTGGAATACCAGATGATTATGCTCGGCTCCGAGAAAATAGCATTCGAGTCGATTGTCGCTTCCGGTTACCGCTCGGCGATGCCTCACGGGGCCGCTTCGCCAAAAAAACTCAAGAAGGGTGAATTTGTGACCTTCGATTTTGGTGCTACAGTTGATGGCTATGTTTCGGATATCACGCGGACAGTTGTAGTCGGCAAAGCGACTAGTCGTCAGAAAAAGGTCTATCAGACAGTGGCGAAGGCGCAGATGGCGGCTATTCGCATGGTTAAACCTGGGGTTTTGGGCAAAACTGTGGATGCGACTGCCCGCAACCTGATCACCAAGGCTGGCTATGGCAAGAATTTTGGGCACGGTACCGGGCATGGAATCAGTGTTGTGGTCCATTCCGGTCCAAGGTTGTCACCGCTTTCTGAGGACAAGCTGAAAGTGGGTAATGTTGTGACGGTGGAGCCGGGTATCTATATCAGTGGTTGGGGCGGAGTTAGGATCGAGGATGATATTTTGGTGACGCGGGGTGGCCACCGGGTTCTGAATCAGGCGCCAAAAAAACTGTTGGAACTGTAAACCCGATTGGCTATTTTTGCGCTTGCCTAAACCATGTGACCGGTTGGTCCGGTCGCTATTGAGGATTTAGATGAACGAGAAATATATTAAAAGTTTGATACGTCTGGTTGAAGAGTCGGATATTGAATCTCTGGAGGTCTCAAGTTGGGGCCGTAAGATTCGTATTATTCAGAAGTTGCCGTCCGACTCCAACGGTCAGGGGAATCTCCATACTGTGGTCGCCGCCCCGATGGTCGCGCCACCTGCTCCTGCCTCTCCGGTCCAGACTGAACCATCTGAACCAACTGCCGACAATAATAGTAACCTGGTGGAGATATCTTCCCCCATGGTCGGCACGTTTTATCGGTCTCCGGCGCCTGATGCCGGCCCGTATGTCTCGCCCAACGAGAAGATCACCCAGGGACAGGTGGTCTGTATTGTTGAGGCTATGAAACTGATGAACGAGATCGAGTCGGAAGTCAGTGGTCGGGTGGTGAAAATTCTGGTCGAAAATGCCCAACCGGTTGAGTTTGGCCAGGTACTTTTCTTGATTGATCCCGCTGGCTGATCCCGATTCAAACGAAAGGGATTTCGATGAATCTTAAGCAGATGCTGGTTGAGATGCTCAACCGCAAGGCTTCGGATTTGCACGTCCGGGTCGGTATTAGACCGCACCTGAGAGTTAACGGCAAGCTCGAGCAGATAGCCACTGAGCCGATTACCATCGAGTTCATGGAACAGATAGTCGGTCAGATTCTCAGTGAAAAACAGTTCGAGCGTTTCCGTCGCAAGAACGAAATGGATCTGGCGCTATCGGTCGCCAAACTGGGTCGTTTTCGTATCAACCTTTTTCGACAGCGGGGCACTACTGGTATTGCCATTCGTGCGGTCAATGTTCAGGTCCCGAGTTTTGAAGAACTCAATCTACCCAAAGTCATCAAGGAGCTGGCAAGCGAGCGGCGCGGACTTATAATCGTCACCGGAACCACCGGTTCGGGCAAATCAACCACGCTGGCGGCGGTGGTTGAGGAAATCAACGCTACTGTTCCGCTCAATATCCTGACAGTTGAGGATCCGATCGAGTACATCTATCGTGACAAGAAGGCAATCATCACCCAGCGTGAAGTGGGTGGCGATACCGAGTCGTTTGCTTCAGCACTGCGCCACGCTTTCCGGCAGGATCCTGATACTATTCTGATCGGTGAGGTGCGTGATTTGGAGACAATGTCTATCGCGCTGACTGCGGCTGATACCGGTCACATGGTTATGACCTCGCTACATACATTGAACGTGGTAGAGACTATCACCCGTATCATTTCATTTTTTCCACCGCACCAGCATCAACAGATCCGTCTGTTGTTGGCCGGTACATTGAAGGCGATAGTCTGTCAGCGTTTGCTGGCTCGCAGTGATATGCCGGGTCGAGTGCCGGCATTGGAGATATTGGTCAATCATGGGGCGATCAAAGAGTGTATTATGGATTCTGAGAAGACTGTGGATATCCCCGATCTTATGGAAGCTGGCAATACGCAGTACGGTATGCAGACTTTTGATCAGTCGATCATGAATCTATATAAACAGGGTACAATTTCATTTGAAGAGGCGATGGCCAACGCCACTAACCCGGATGATCTTGATCTACGCCTTAAGGGTATTGTTGGCGCGGCCGATCGCTGGGATGAAAAGTCTTCTGAAGACTCCAGTGCGCCATCCTCCGATGGTCCCCCGCGTGAGATGGGCAAAGGTTTTTCGAAGTATTGATCGTCCCAAACTGTAAGGGCGGGTTCGTCTTTGGACCCGCCCTTAGTTTCTTTCCGTCACATCCGCTTTTTTCGTCACATTCGCACAGGCGGATGTCTATGTCCACTCGCGTTCCACCAAAGATATAATCGTTTCTTGAAAAAAGAGTTAATTTACAATGGTAGAACCACTAAGGGGTTTCGACAAGAACTTTCCGCTTGATACATATCGCGCACGTTCTATATTATCCTCACTATTGAGGAGCCTTCGCATGTCAAAACGAATCGATGAGTTCAAGAAAGAACGGGAACGTCTCAACGAAGCCATCCTCGACCGCGACAATAGGAATATACAACGTTTCTTTGCGCTCGACGGTGCGGTTTACCGTGAGGGCGCCCTCTCGGCCAAGACCAAGGAACTGCTTGGGCTGGTCGGTTCGTTGGTGTTGCGCTGTGACGACTGTATTACCTATCATCTGGCCCAGGTGAAGGAAGCCGGGGTCACTGATGAAGAATTCGATGAGGCGATATCAATCGGTTTGGTGGTCGGCGGTTCGATTACTATTCCGCATATCCGCCGTGCGTATCAGACTTGGAAGGAGTTGTCGAAATGAGCCGTCTGGCCTATATATTTTTTGTGGCAAATCTGTTGCTCTTGGGCACATCGGTGCGATCCGACATCCTGACCGTCGAGCGTGGCTCCAATCTTCAGGCGGTGATCGACCACGCCTCCGATGGTGACACCTTACATCTTGGTCTCAAATCTTTTGAAGCGCGTCCGACCCGGTTTGTTGAGTCGCTGTGTGGTAATTGTCTCGATCCCCAGACCGAAGTGACCGCCAGCTATGGATTCATTATCAAGGACAAGGGGCTGGTTATAGTTGGGGCTGACCGTCAACTGACAAGGCTGGTGACTAAAGCTGGTTACGGTATCTATCTGGAGAACGCTGATGGTACCGTGATTCGCAACCTTACCATCACCGGCGGAATTCGTGATGATGATGGCAACGCGACCGATGCCGGCATTGTGGTACGACGATCACGAGTGACTATCGAGCAGGTTAATATCCGCGACAACGACGATCGTTCTGCCGATTCAACTGTAGTTGTTGGTATTGGTGGTATCTTTGGTCGCGAAGGTGCTGAGATGACGATTCACAATTGCACTATTGTCAATAGTGGTTGGGATGGTATCGCGTTGTATCGAGGTGCTACGGCGTATGTCAGCGATTGTCTTATCAAGGATGGTCGCGGGGTTGGAATCGGAGTTACCTGGGATGCCTACTGCGTTGCTTATCGTAACGAGGTCACCGGTTTTTGGAAGGGGATTGGTTCGTTCGGTACATCGACCGTGATCGCCGCCAACAACCTGGTGCATGACAACTTGGGCTGGGGTATGGTCGGTACCGGTCAGTCAACTCTGGAAGCGACTAACAATGTTATACACCACAATGGTAACTGCGGTGTGGCTCCCTGGTCGACCGAAAGTCACGGTCGATTCGTTAACAACATTATTACTCAGAACGGTTGGCGTGATCAGTGGGTTTGTCCCTGTGTTGGGGTCTGGAACTATGGCGACTGGGCCAAGTGGGTTTTCCGTAACAATATCGTCTGGGGTAACGAAGCTGGTGAGTACGAAGATATCTGGGATCAGACCGATATCAATAGTAACCTGAAAGCTGATCCGATGTTTATCGGCGAGGACGATTTCCATCTCTTGCCCGAATCCCCTGCTATCCATACCGGTGATTCGACGATATTCAATTTGGACGGTTCACGCTCACACATCGGACTGTACGGCGGCCCGCGGTCGGATCGCTAAGTCGCCGTCTTCAAGTTTCTGTCTGCTAACCTTTTTGTGTTGCCTGCCGTCCCAATTTTCTTGATTTCCGGTCGATATTGGTACATCTTCGGAGCGACCGATAGATAATAGTAGCACCCGGTGACTGTGTACCCCTCTTTAGTGGTGGGTACAATAAACACGGAGGAGTGGCTGAGTGGTCGAAAGCGGCGGTCTTGAAAACCGTTGTGCCGCAAGGTACCGTGGGTTCGAATCCTACCTCCTCCGCCATTATTCACTTTTAGGCGTATTCAGTAGTAAGTTGAAGGGTGATCTGTATGTGGGATAGAGAGTTACATCTTTGATAGTGCAGTTCGAAACCAACTCCCTCAACAAATTGGCTTGTTCGTCAGTTTTTTGATTAACGTAAAGCGATAACGCTCTTTGTGAGAGTTCTAAAAAACTAAGTCCCTCTTGGTAGTAGTTTCTATTGGCTTGTTCAAGTTTAGCGATTCGGCTCGTTATGATGTTTTGGTTTTCAATCCATTGATTATGTGTTCTCTGCCAGAATACAGTACCAATGAGACCTTCCAATTTATCAGAATAGCTTTAATCCAATCGTTTTTGGATCGTGTATCGTTTCAGCCGCTCGACTTAGAGGCGTTCCACTGTGAAGATTCAAGTGGCCTTTGGTTGCGTTAATATCTATTCTTGGGGCGGCATACTTGTATTTAAGAAAGATATACGAATGGCCGGTAAGAAGATTCTGATTGTAGAAGATGAACGGGATATCGCTGAGTTGATTGTCTACAATCTGGAGCGCGAGGGTTTTCAGGTTGAGACAGCGATGTCAGGTGAGGAAGGTCTGAGTAAAGCCAAGAGAGAACACCCTGATCTGGTTGTGTTGGATATCATGCTTCCCGAGATTAACGGTCTTGATGTCTGTCGGGTTCTCAGATCGGATCGAGCTACCTTGAGTATTCCGATCATCATGCTGACCGCGCGTGATGAAGATATTGACGTTGTAACCGGCTTGGAGGTTGGCGCGGATGATTACATCACCAAACCGTTCAGCCCGAGAGTTCTGATTGCCCGTATCAGGTCTGTGTTACGTCGCTACAAGGAATCGGCAGAATCCAAATCTGAATTCCTGCAGTTGGGTGAACTAACTATTGACTGTGGTAAACGTCGGGTTACCGTGTCCGGTTCTTCGGTTGAGCTGACTCACACCGAGTTTGAACTTCTGTTTGTGCTGGCTGGTCGCCCTGGCTGGGTTTTCAGCAGGACTCAGTTGATAGATTCTCTTCGAGATGGACAGCTTGTGATAACCGATCGAGCTATTGATGTCCAGGTGGCCAACCTGCGGAAAAAGCTGACTGTTTGCGGACACTATATTCAGACAGTCAGAGGGGTCGGTTATCGGATGACGGAGACACCATGAAACGGCGTCCGCTATTCTGGAAAGTATATCCCTACTACTTCCTTGTTATCTTCATATCTCTTTTGCTGGTTGCGCTTTATGGCGCCCGCGAAATGAAAACATTATACATTAGCCAGCTTACCAGCACGCTCGAAGCACGGGCCAGAGTTGCAGAGCGGCTCCTGAAACCTTTGCTGAACACAAACGAGACCGCACGACTGGACCGGGAATGTAAGGAGATTGCGAAAGTCTCAAATACAAGGATCACGGTCGTAGATGTTAAGGGGCTTGTGCTTGGCGATTCGCATGAAGACCCGCTCTCGATGGAGAGCCACGGTACGCGACCGGAAATAGTCCTGGCTTACGGCGGCGAAGTAGGTGTGAAGACCCGGTACAGCAATACGCGGCAGGCAAACATGATGTATGTGGCCATCCCCGTTAAGCAAGACAACGAGATTATTGCTGTTGTGCGGGTGGCTGTTCCCGTGTCAGCGGTTGAGAATATTCTAACGTCCTTCTATCGGAACATTGCGATTGGCGGCGCGATCATCGTGGTGCTGGCGGCCCTGATCAGTATGGCAGTACTCAAACGTCTGACAGATCCTCTTCGAGAATTGCGGAACGGAGCCGGTCGCTTTGCCGCCGGAGACCTGGCCACTCGACTGCCGGTTCCAACTACCGAAGAGATCGCTGACTTGTCTGAATCGATGAACAAAATGGCGGAGCAACTTGCTGTGCGAATCAAGACTATCGCACAGCAACGTAACGAAAGGGAAGCTATACTGTCCAGCATGTCCGAGGGCATTGTGGCGCTCGACGCTGATGAGAAAATCGTATTACTCAATCGAGTGGTGGCTGGTTTTCTCGATCTGGACATTGCAGAATCTCGCGGCAAGACTTTCTATGAAGTGATCCGTATTCCGTCGGTGCTGGAATTCGTCGAGAGAGCTATGCACAGCTCTGACATTGCTGAAATGGAAATCAAGATGCCGGGTTCGGGCGCATCCGTAAAGTACTTTCAGGCAAGAGCGGCGGCGCTCAAAGACAGCTTCGGTGAGAAGGTTGGTGTAGTCGTTGTTTTCAACGACATTACCCGCCTTAAGAAACTGGAGAGCATACGACGCGACTTTGTGGCCAATGTTTCTCACGAGCTGAGAACTCCTATCACGGCCATAACCGGTTCGGTAGAGACTCTGCTGGATGGGGCTATGGATAACTCGGACGACAGGCGACGATTTCTGGATATGATCGCGAGACACTCGGACCGGCTGAACAACCTGATTAAGGATTTGCTGTCACTGGCACAGATTGAGAGCGAGACCGAACAGATCGGGGCCGGACTAACCCGTGGACGCGTGAGCAATGTCATAGCATCGTCTGTCATGGCCTGTCAGGAAAAAAGCCGACTACATCAAGTGGACGTATCCTATTCCTGTGATCCGAATCTGGAAGCGAATATAAATCGAGGTCAGTTGGAGCAGGCGATAACAAATCTGATAGACAACGCCATCAAGTATAGCAACCAAGGTTCAACCGTAAATGTTGAAGTAACCTCGCCTGTCGATGAAATCGTAATCTCGGTTCAGGACAAAGGCGTTGGTATTGCAGAGGAACACTTGCCCCGTCTATTCGAACGATTCTACCGTGTGGATGAGGCCCGGAGCCGAGACGCCGGTGGAACCGGCCTGGGTCTGGCTATTGTAAAGCATGTTGCAGTTACCCACAAAGGACGCGTCAGCGTTGACAGTTTACCCGGCAAGGGAAGTTCTTTCCGCATCCATCTTCCACGAACACAATAAGTTAGCATACTTCTGGTGAGCCTTACCGTCCGGACTATTCTGGACGGAAAATACACAAACATCTAACTTGTTCTTAACAAAACCTTAACACTCAATCCGTTCTCTTGACCAAGATGATTAGTTCATGTAACACAAATTCTTGGAGGAACGATGAAAGAAATGCTAAGGAATTGGCAAATCACAGTAACAGCAATCCTGCTGACAGGTATGTTTGCCGGATCAAACGTTCTGGCTTCTAATTGGTGGGAAACAATTAAGATCAAAGGTGATTTTAGGTACCGGCATGAGATGATCGACAAGGAAGGGAAAGACGTTCGTCACCGGCAACGCATAAGAGCTCGTCTGGGTGTGTTTGGCGAAGTATCGGAATACACTAAGGTTGGCATCCGGCTGGCTAGTGGTTCAGATGATCCGGTATCAACCAATCAGACGCTTGACGGCGCTTTTTCAACAAAGAACATAGGGATTGATCTGGCGTATTTTGCCACCGGATTCAAAGGCGTTGAAGGTCTAACGATTGTTGGTGGTAAGATGAAAAATCCGTTCTTCAGGCCGGGCAAATCCGAGTTGATATGGGATGGTGACTTGAACCCCGAAGGCGGCGCGGCCACTTTCCAAAAAACGACTGACAACTTTGTCCTGACCCTAACCGGCGCCGGGTTCTGGATCAATGAGCGATCTTCTTCAGATGATTCATACGTAGCGTCCGGACAGGCGGTTGGCTGTCTGTATTTCAATGAAAAAGAGTCTAAACTTACATTTGGCGGAAGTATCTTCAACTACGTCAACTCCAGGGGTTATGAACCGTTCTTTGATCACGAGGACCCGATGGGCAACACGACGGTGTTGTTCGGAGATGATGGCGACACGGTATTGCATTATGCCAATGACTACGAACTTATCGAATTATTCGGCGAAGTAAACCACAAATTCCAGAACACTCCAGTCACAGTCATCGGAGACTTTGTTACCAACAATGCGGCGGATAGTCTCAATACCGGCTGGCTTGTTGGTTTGCGGGTGGGCAAAGCCAAAAAGCCAGGATCCTGGGAGTTCCGTTACAACTATCGCAATATCGAAGCCGATGCTGTACCGGGGATATTTACCGACTCGGACTTTCGAGGTGGTGGTACCGATGCCAAAGGTCATGAGATAGGCGGAGCTGTTCAACTGGCGGCTAACACTGCTTTCAAAGCGACCTATTTCAGCAACGAGATTGGCCTTGAGGAAACCGAAACAGATGATTTCAGACGGTTGCAAGTGGACTTGCAGTTCAAATTTTAAATTGGATACGAAAACCATATCAAGGAGAAAAAATGAAAAAGATCATGATCTGCGGACTACTGCTTATTCTATCGGTCGGTTTGGTGATGGCAGGTACTACTATCACGATCAAAGGCTCTGATACTCTCGTGCGTTTAGGTCAGCGCTGGGCGGAAGAGTATATGAAACACAATCCGGATGTTGTCATTCAGATTTCCGGCGGTGGTTCAGGTACCGGTATTGCCGCGCTACTTAACGGCACTACCGACATCTGTGAAGCCTCGCGCGATATGAAAGATAAGGAGTACAAGCTGGCCGAAGAGAAAGGTATCAAGCCATACCGGGTGTCTGTGGCATTGGATGGTATAGCCGTATTCTTCAACGAGGCCAACCCGGTTAAGGAGCTAAGTTTCGCCCAATTGAAAGGCATCTACACTGGTGCCATCATGAACTGGAAAGAGGTTGGTGGTGAAGACGCCCGTATCATTCTTTACGGTCGCGAGAACAACTCCGGCACCTATGCCTTTTTCAAGAAAAAGGTACTCAATAAGGAAGACTATAATGAATACACCCAGACTCTCCCGGGAACTGCCGCGGTAGTCAATGCCGTGTCAAAGGATAAAAACGGAATCGGCTATGGTGGTATTGCCTGGGCTAAAGGGGTCAAGTTTGCCGCAGTGCGTAAAGCTGATGCTGATCCAGCAGTATTGCCGAGTGTGGAAACAGTCTCCAATGGAACCTACCCGATTTCCCGAGAACTGTACTGGTTCTTCAACGGCAAGCCGACCGGCGAGTTGAAGAAACTCGTAAACTGGACACTCTCCGAGGAGGGACAGGAGATTGCCAAGAAAATCGACTACGTACCACTGTCAAAGGAAGGTGCCTTGGCTAACACCGTTAAATAGCTCGACTGGTGGCAATAGAGCCACTCAAGAGTGTATGGCATGAACAGATTAAAGTTCAAATCCAAGTCCAAAGTCCGGGAGTTTCTCGGCGAAAAGTTGATCGCGATCAACGCCCTGGCGGCGTTGGTGGCGATCGTCTTGATATTCGCTTTCATCTTCAAGGAAGCGATACCTATCTTCACCGATCAGGAAATCCAGCAGGAAGCCAGCATCGCTAAGATGACTTTCAAGCAGGAGTTCTACGAGGGCCGCGATCCCAAATGGTCATGGCAACCCAACTCGGAAGTTCCGAAGTACTCCATTCTGCCGCTGATGATTGGCAGTCTCAAAGCCGCTTTGGTGGCTATGCTTTTTGCTATTCCGCTTGGCATTGGGGCCGCTATCTTTTCGGCGGAATTTGCTTCACAACGATTGCGAGAGATTATCAAACCTGTCATAGAGATGCTGGCCGGAATTCCATCGGTGGTACTTGGGTTCTTCGCGCTGATTGTTCTGGCTACCGTATTGCAGAATATGTTTGGCTTCCTTTTCAGGCTCAACGCCGTTACTGCCGGTGTCGCATTGGGTCTGGCAGTCATTCCCATCATATTTACGGTAGCCGAGGATGCCATGACATCGGTGCCATCGTCGCTACGTGATGCTGGTCTGGCCCTGGGGGCCAATCACTGGCAAGTGTCATTGACAGTAGTCCTGCCTGCCGCCCTGCCAGGTAGCGCCGCCGGAGTGGTGCTGGGATTTGGTCGAGCCATGGGCGAGACAATGATCGTCCTTATGGCCTCCGGCAACGCGGCCATTATTAGTTCGAGCCTAACCGATTCTATGCGGACAATCTCCGCCTCAATCGCCGCCGAGTTGGCTGAAGTAGTGTTTGGCAGTGCCCACTATAGCGTGCTCTTCTACCTGGGCACTCTGTTGTTTGTGTTCACGTTCCTGATTAACTTAGGTGGCGAGCTTGCAGTGACACGCATGAAGCAACGCCTACAGGGGAAACTGTCGTGACTATATCAGCCCCCACCAAAACTGAAAATGCTACCGTGACAGCCAGCAAACTGGTATTCAAACCCAAGTCCCGAGGGTATTTTCCCAAAGGCCTTTGCCTGCTGGCATCGTTGCTGATCATAATCATACTGGCGGTCGTTCTGGTCAATATCGCAATAGGCGGTGCCGGAATGATTACCTGGGATTTTCTGAGCAGTCCGCCTGAAAACGGTATGGAATCAGGCGGTATTTTCCCTGCTATTTTTGGCACTGTTGCATTGGTGATCCTGATGACTGTCGCTGTCATCCCGGTGGGAGTGTTCACTGCTATCTATCTGCAGGAATACACTCGTCCCGATGCCTGGCTTACCCGGTTGATCCGTCTGGCCGTCAACAATCTGGCCGCAGTGCCATCGATTGTCTTCGGTTTGTTCGGATTGGGGTTTTTTATCGGGTTTATTGGTGGCGGCATCGACAGCATTTTCTATACTTCGGAGGGGCCCGTGTGGGGTCAGCCGGCCATTATCTGGGCGTCCCTGACACTGGCGATATTGACCCTGCCGGTTGTCATTGTCTCCACCGAAGAGGCCCTGCGCACTATTCCTCGTGAACTGAAAGAGGCAAGCTACGCCTTGGGTGCCACCAGACTGCAGACTATCTGGCGGGTGATTCTACCGCAGGCAATGCCCGGTGTTCTGACCGGTGCAATACTGGCGATCAGTCGCGGTGCCGGCGAGGTGGCCCCTATAATGTTTACCGGTGCGGCCTACTATTTGCCATACCTGCCAAGTGCCCTCAATGATCAGTTTATGGAATTGGGTTATCATATATATGTGATGGCGACACAATCACCGGATGTCGAAGCCACTAAGCCGATCCTGTACGGTACCGTGTTAGTGCTACTGATGCTGACCTTTGCCCTAAACTTTGTGGCCATCCTTATTCGCTCACGCTTAAGATTAAGACGAACCAATGCTTGATAATAATATCGAAATAACGACAGACGACAAGGAGCGTGCTGTCTTGATACCGTCGCCAACTACCCCGGCCCGGCATACGGAGAAACAGACAACGCCGACACAGATCAAAATGTCGGTACGCGATGTCAATTTCTTCTATGGCGACAAACCGGCGCTTCACCAGGTGTCGATCGACATATCCGTCAACCGGGTGACAGCTCTGATCGGACCATCTGGTTGTGGCAAGTCGACCTTTTTGCGCACCCTTAACCGGATGAATGACACTATTCCGGGAACGCGTATGACCGGAACTGTAAAGCTCGATGGTGTTGATGTTTACCAGTCAATCGAGGACGTGTCTACTCTGCGCACTAAGGTCGGTATGGTGTTTCAGAAGTCCAACCCTTTCCCGAAGTCGATCTTTGATAATGTTGCCTATGGATTGAGGGTTAACGGTATTAATGACAAGGACCTGATCGCCCAGACGGTTGAGCAAACTCTCAAGAAGGCTTACCTGTGGGGGGAAGTTAAGGATATGATGGATAACAGTGCACTGGCTCTTTCGGGTGGTCAACAACAGCGTCTCTGTATTGCTCGGGCGCTCGCGGTAGAGCCGGAGGTTATCCTGATGGACGAACCAGCCTCGGCGCTGGACCCGATTTCAACCGCGAAGATTGAGGATCTAATCGCTGAACTAAAAAAAGACTACACGATTGTGATCGTCACTCACAATATGCAACAGGCGGCACGGGTCTCAGATACAACAGCTTTCTTTTTTGAAGGCGTACTTATTGAACACGGCCCTACCAGGCAGTTGTTTACCAAACCCAATAAAAAGAAGACCGAGGATTATATTACCGGTCGATTTGGATGAGCGATTAACCCATGACAAAACATTTCATAGCCCAGACTAAAGTACTTAAGAAGATGATCCTGCACCTGACGGCGATGGTCGAGGATAACCTGCGAAACGCTGTTCAGTCGGTAACCAAAGGTGATCCTGAGCTGGCCGCCAAAGTTGTGGCCACCGAAGAGAAAATTGATCAGTACGAGGTTGAGGTCGAAGAGGAGTGCTTAAAAACGCTGGCGTTACATCAGCCAGTGGCAATTGACCTGCGCTTTGTGGTGGCAGTACTCAAGATCAACAATGATCTCGAACGAATCAGTGATCTGGCTACCAATATCGTCCAGCGGACCGGCAACTTGATCAAGTATCGTAGTGTCGGTGTTCCCTTCGACTTAGACGGCATGTTGGTGAAAACTACGGCTATGGTCAAGAGTAGTGCCGATGCTCTGGTGGCTAGTGACTCGGTTCTGGCCATAAAAGTTTGCGAGGCCGACGACGAAGTTGACCGGATTCATCAAGACGCTTTTGACAAAGTCCAGAAAGAGATTTGTGCCTGCCCGGATCTGGTTGACTACTATGTCAGCCTGTTGAGCGTCTCGCGCAATCTGGAGCGGATCGCCGACCATGCTACCAACATCGCTGAAGATGTCATTTATATGGTCGAGGGAGAGATCGTGCGCCACTCTGGCGGTAAGCCCGACTGATTAGAGAAGAACTCCTACTTTGGAGGCTTCTACCAGCCTCCCAATAACAGTCACGATTTGGTCACACTCTTTGATGTAATTATTTCTAACCGCCAACTACACGGAACTACGTGTAATTCATGGTGTGTTACGGAGTTAGTCAAAACACCCTGCGGAGAATCTCACAACCGCCGCCAGAATAGTCAAGTCTACACCAGACTTGGCGAGTCCGATGTCAACTATACCATAAATAGTCGGAGAATGGAAAAAAAGAAGGAACAGGTCGATAAGACCCATTCCTTCTGAAAATGACGAGCAATTCGTAGATGCTATTTTAGTAGTACCATTTTCTTTGTTTCCATGAATTCACCTATGGTCAAACGGTAGAGATAAACACCGCTGGCAACATCACTGGCATCCCAGGTAACTGAGTGATACCCTGCATCAACATGACTGTTTATCAAGGTTGTGACAGATTGGCCAGTGGAGTTGAAAACCTCCAGCTTAACTGGTGATCCAACTGGAAGACTGAAACATATCTCCGTTATCGGGTTGAATGGATTGGGGTAATTCTGAGCCAGAGAATATGTAACCGGGAGCTGTTTGTAGGCTATCTGGGCGGTGCTGAGAGGAATAACTCCTGGACCAACCAGACGGCCATTATTAATATCATCACATATGGTCTTTGCTATCTCATGATCGCTTACCGGATCATCTATCAGGTTATCACAATAAGTAATTGCCTGCGATACGGTAGCACCGTCTTCGCTTATGACCTCCACCTGGCTGATGTAGCCGGCGGCCACATTCAGAAGTAGCGCTGTCAATTGCTGTTTAGCCCGAGCGGTCAGACCAACGTTACCCTTCAGGTTTAGCAGTCCTTTGGCCACCAGCAACTTGTCGGTGCAATCGGTTGACACCGGCGGATCATAAACAATAACCTGGTTGATCTCGTTGCTGTTGAAATGGTTGGCAATCATATCCAAGTATCCACAGAGCGTTGCTCCATAGACATAGGCATTCCCCTTGCCTCCCAGAGCGACTCCAACCTGGTGCTTCCAGAAGCCGATTCCTCGAGGATTGGCCGTAATGTCGATGCACGTAAGCGCGAAGTCGGCTATCACCGTCTGGCCTGCCTGCTCCCCGATCAGAATCTCATCGATTTCTGTGTTGAAACCAAGCGGGGTTACCAGACTGACAGTATAATCAGCGGCTGGCAGGTCAGCGATCAGATAATGGCCATCCGCGTCGGTCACCGCCGTGCCGACCAGATCACCGGTTCCGTATGCAAAGGCATCAACATCAACCCCCAGTAAGCCGGTGAGCGGCGCCGGGTAGTCGGCTACTACCTGGCCGGCAATTGATTGTATCGGTAGTGGCTCGGCCAGAGCAAACAGAGACAACGAAGATGTAATACCACAAATGATATTGTTGTCCACATCCACCGTGGAGAGGAGTTCGACCCAGTCGCCGTCGATCTCGTGCAACAATTTCAGTTCTGACTCCGGTTTGTTTAGCTTATTCTCATCATACCTAAAGCAGACCGTGATATCACCCAAATACCCAGCGGTCGTTTCGATATCATAATATACCGGTTGTCCCTGTTCCCCGATTATCCTGTATCCGCAGGGTGGAACAGGTCCACCAGCTTGAGCAGTGACCGTAATGATGCCGGCTGAAGTGACATCGTCGAAGGTCACGGTCAGGGTTCTATCCACATCCACTTCGACCGGACTACCTGTCGGAACGGGAACGGGCGGAACGGGGACATCTACGACTGTAAAGCATATCTCACCAGCCCCATTATTCCAGACTGGGAATATCTGGTTGCCTGCAGAAGCCCATTCCCAGGCTGTAAGAGTCTGTGAAGCCGTATCCCTATCAAAGCAGATTTCATTACCGACATCATCAGCCGAGGTCACAAACCAAACCTTCCACACTACCTCATTGAAGCCAGCTGGAACTCCGCCACCCATAACATCCACCCCGGCGAACATTACACCATACACTTCACCGGGTGTGGTGATAATAGGCACAGGTCCCCAAAGCCTTGGGTACCCTAACCAGGGATCGACTACCGCCCGAACCATTTGCCATGAATAAGTATTGCCATATGGGGGGGGATAACAGTCCCGCCAGACCTGGAGCCGTATTCCCTCAATGTCCGTTATCGACCCCGGATCGGGGGAAGGGGAATAGAGCATAAAGGAATTGCTACTCATCATGAAGGTTCCCGGCAGGTCGTTGTACTTAATTCGCACCGGCAGAGCAATCTGCCCGATACCTATCTCGTTGGGACCAACCTGGCCGATCACCGGGTCCAGCGTTATATCACCCGAGTACTGTGATCTGGATTCTGAAGGGTTCAGTACCAACAAGAGTACTGCAGTAAGAATTGTTTTTCGCCACATGGGCATCCTCCTAGCGTAATGAGTTAATAGGTCATGCATAAATTACAATACACATTTCATTTTTAGCACCACAGGCAACGGTTCACTATACCGTGCCAAACTTGTTAACTCAATTTTACAGTGTGCTCTAGATTCGAAAGATACAGCCGCGAAGAAGTCGCATGTGCTCTTGGATACAAAAACAATACGCCTATCTGTCCTTATTGTCAAGCGGTAAACGCCCATTTTGTGCCGGTTTTCGTACTTATGGGAAGGTGACTATGATCATTTTCAGGATGGTTGGGTGGCCCACCATTTATGGCCGTAGGGCGACCGATTCCGGACTGTTTGATATCTTCTCGCATAGTCTGCCAACGCCTTGTGGGTCGGCGGCTTGCCCCAAAACATACCTATTGACTTCGCCGTTGAGTCCGGTTTATTAAACTGGATTGACTCTAAAAGTAGGTTGAAAGAAATAATATGACTACAACTAACCCAACTCCCGTAAAGACCCCGTTCTACGATCGCCATGTTGAAGCGGGTGCCAAGATTGTTGAATTTGCCGGTTTTTTGATGCCGGTACAGTATAAAGGTATCACTGTTGAGCATTTAGCGGTGCGAGACAATATCGGTCTCTTTGATTTGTCACACATGGGTGAATTTGAAGTCACCGGTCCCGGCGCACTTGATTTCCTACAAAAAATGACCACTAACAACCCGACCAAACTTGAAATCGGTCAGATCCAGTATACTTGTATGCCGTATCCCGAAGGTGGGATTGTCGATGACCTTCTGATCTACCGCACTGGTGAACAGGCCTACATATTAGTAGTCAACGCCGCCAATTTGCAGAAAGATTTCGACTGGCTGGAATCACATCGGGAGGGCGAGGTCAGCTTGGTCGACCGCTCTTCAGAGTTAGGCCTGCTTGCTATCCAGGGTCCTAATGCTCAGAAACTGATGCGGGAATTGACCGACTATGACCTCGAATCAATACCATACTACTCTCATGTCACTGCTGAAGTAGCCGGGGTCGAACTGCTCTTTTCCCGGACCGGTTATACCGGTGAAGATGGTTTCGAATTGTATATTCCGAACGAGCACTGTGACAAGGTGTGGCAGGCAGTAACGGAGGTCGGGAAAGGTCACGATTTGGCTTTGATCGGTCTTGGAGCGCGCGATACCCTGCGATTGGAAATGAAAATGGCTCTTTACGGAAATGATATTGACCAGACCACAACGCCGATTGAAGCCGGATTGAGCTGGATTATCGATTTCGACACTGATTTCATCGGTAAGGATGTCATGCTGGCGCAAAAGCAGGAGAAACCGAAACGCCGCCTGGTATGCTTTGAGGTTGAGGGCCGTTCGGTTCCGAGACACGGCTACGACATTTTTGACGGCGACAACAAGATCGGCACGGTGACATCCGGGACTTTTTCCCCATCGCTTCAGAAATCGATTGCTTTGGGGTATGTTTCGCGCCTCAAGGGCAAGATTGGACGAACGGTTGAGATAGGTGCTCGCAATCGGCGACTTCCGGCAACGGTAGTCAAGCCTCCGTTTTACAAGAAGGCTTCTCATCGATAAGGTATCCAATGAAACTTGACCTTCTGCTAACTCCGTTCCCACTTGACCAGATCAATCTTAATGATAAGACGGTTGTCGTTATTGATATTCTGAGGGCTTCGACCACTATCTGTGCATCGTTGCAGGCCGGTGCTCGAGGGGTGATTCCGGTGGGTGAACCGGGAGGAGCAGGTAAACTCTGGACTCGGCTTGGCGCGGATTCGGCTGTGCTGGCGGGTGAGCGTGACGGGGTCAAGATAGAAAATTTCCAGTGCGGTAACTCACCGGCTGAGTTCACGCCCGAATCGGTGGGCGGAAAGAATGTCATCCTGTGCACTACTAACGGCACAGGGATATTTAACCGGGCAAGTCGAGCGGCTCGTGTGGTCTCCGGCGCACTGGTGAACATTTCCGAATTAGCTCGGCGGGTGGTAGTTTGGGGAAACGATGTTGTAGTCGTTTGTGCCGGGCGCAATGGTGGTTTTTCGGTTGAGGATACGCTTTGTGGTGGTATGCTTATCGATTTGTTGAACCAAAGCGAAGTCTCTGGCGTTGAACTCAACGATGCCGGCGCTTTGGCGAAGTTGCTTTACAAAGGAATGGGCGCCTCATTGAGAAAGACGGTGGCCAACGGTGAACACGGCCGATTTTTGGTCTCGGTTGGTATGGGGAGCGATATTGATTTGTGTACCGCAGTTGACTCAATGCCTATTGTTCCGGTGCTGGACGACGGTTGTCTGGTTATTGCGGAATCAGAACCCAAAAAACAACACTCGGTCAGGTGAAACCGACCGTAGTGATGATCATTTGCGAGCTTATGAGGTATAAAGGGATATGCTGAAACAATTACTTATAGCGGTTATTATCGGAATAATAACGATGGTTCCCGCAGTTGCCGATGATGGGGTTCGATGTGAACTGAAAGTGCACCAGTGGGACGAGTCTGCCCAGTCCAATGTACTGCTTTATGTCGATACGGCCGATTTTCTCAAAAACACCAATGTTACCGGGTTCATGGTCGGACTGTCAATTGATGTTGAGGTAACGGCGATTGACAGCGTGGCCGTTGCGATGATTATACACGTTCACACTTTTGCCCCTCAGCCCAGCCACGGTGCCCGCAATTTTCAGGTCGAATACGGCCTTCCGGCTCGGCTCGGTGATCTGACAGGTAAGAACGGTCGACCGTATCAGTTGACCATCATACCGTTGGAGGCCATCACGATTGACCCTGAGCGGTGTAGCTTCTCGCATCATGCCGTGGAGGATTTTTCCGTTGATCCCTCGACCCACATGAATATCTACTATGTGCCTCAGACCCTGGGAGATTTTCATTGGAATGCCATCAAGGGGATGCTGGAGGAGGAGTACAGCAACTTCAGCCGCATGACCAATCTCAACATGCCGGGCAAGTATATGCTTTACCTGTGTCCCTGTAAGCTCAATACCGTGATATGGGATGATCGTTTTGAGATGATGATTGATCCGGTTCGAAGCACCATGTTCGGTATCTACGCCAAGAACTACAATTCGATTTATCCATTCCTGATTTCTCAAGGGGCAATTTATAAAAATTATGGCTATGCGCCCTCGTTTTTGGCTGATGGTTTTGCCAATTATTTGTCGTTTGCAATCTACGACATCAAGAAACTGAAAGAAGAAGGCGCCCTCATCCCGGTCGATTCGCTTCTTTCTACCCACGCTTATTTTCAGACCGATCCGCGTCTGGCCGAGAGCATCTCAGCTACTTTTGTACACTACCTGATTGATCAGTATCGCGTAGGTACATTTTTGGAGTTGTACCGCGCGGCTGATGATCTCAATTTGCGGGATGTAATTGTCGAAACCTACGGCAAGTCGCTTGATGAACTGGAAACCGGGTGGCTCAACTATGTTGATACGGTGTCGCTCCAATTTGGTCAGTACGGCTACCACGCCATACAGGCCGAGACGATGCTGAACTATGATCTGGCGCTGGAGTACTCGCGGAAGATGATTCCCCTCGCGACTAATTTCAGGGACTCACTTGAATCTTTACGACAGTTGACTCGGATCGAATTTTTTAAGGGTGACTACTATGCGGCTATCGAAGATCAGCAGGCGTTTATTGGTTTGATCGACACCCTGTCTTCTGAATGGATGAAATTGGCCGCCTACCGCATGATGGTTGGAGAATACGAGGCGGCGGAAGCTGACTTGAGGCGGGCGGAACAATTGGACTCGACCAATTCTCTGATCCAATTCAACCTGGCTTTGAATCGACTGTGTCAGGCCGATACCGTTGGTGCTCGGAAACTTTTTTCGGCGGTAGTCGAAGGAGGCGGCGCTCGGGGTGGTCTTGTCGAAAGTCGGATTATGTTAGCCTATTTGTTGAGGGCATCAGATAACGAAGATGACCAGGCGATGGCTGTTACCCATTACAACGCGGTAGCCGGCATTATGGCCTCCCAGGATACACAACACAACTCATCGCCCAGTCAATCAATGTGGTTTGGTATTGCCTATTTGGGGATGGGGGATACTGGTGGCGCGGAAGAGTATTTGCAGACCGCGCTCTTTTTGGAGACGCGGGAATTTTATATCGGCATGATTAATCTCTGGTTAGGCAAAGTGGCCGCGGCACGTGGTGAATCGGCCGTAGCGCGTGACTACTATCAACGGGTTCTGGCTGGATCATCGGCGCACTATCATCAGGAAGAGGCTCGGCACCTGCTTGATGGTTCCCATCGGCCATAGCGTATGTTCGGTTTTCTCAACAGTGCTATTTTGTTGGCCGGTCTCGCGGCACTGATCCCACTGGTCATACATCTATTCTCGCGGCGGCGAGTGAAAGTAATAGAATTCTCGTCGCTCCGGCATCTCAAGGAGATGGAGAAACGCCAGCTCCGGCGTTTGAAAATTCGACAATGGCTCCTGTTGTTACTCCGTATGCTTATTGTGTTGGTGGCGGTGTTAGCTTTTGCCCGTCCAACGGCGCGCGAGGGTAGTACCGGTTCCCATGCGGCGGTGTCGGCTGTGATATTGTTTGACAATTCGGCGTCGATGAATCGCTCGGTGGCCAATGGCGAACTGTTGGATTTGACACGACGACGTACTGCCCAACTGCTGGAGACATTCTCACAATCTGACGAAGTGGCTCTGATTGATCTGGAGCAGTTGTCAACAGAATCTTCCGGCGGACTGGCATCATCATCGGCCGCTTTGGTCCGACTCAACAGCTTGTCGGCCGGATCAGGATTGGCTCAGCTTGAACGGGGACTGGAGACGGCAGTAGAATTGTTGATGGCGAGTGATAACTACAATCGCGAAGTGTATCTGGTTAGTGACCGTCAGCGATCATCATTACCGGAATCGGATCCATTGCGCGATACTGATATCCCGTTGTACCTGGTCGACCTTCCTCTCGAAGATAACGACAACCTCGGTCTGGTGGCGGTTGATTTTGGTGGTCAGCTTATTCAACCGGGTCATGATTTTGACCTGGTAGCAACGGTGCGGAATTATAGTCGGCGTGACAGTGACGATCGGATTGCATCCCTCTATATTGACGGGCGCAGGGTGGCCCAGGCCGATGTCACCGTTCCGGCTGGTGGCGAAGCCGGCGTGCGTTTTACTCAGTCGGTATCCAGCACCGGTTTTCACTCCGGTTTTGTGGAACTGACCGATGATTATTTTGGCGCTGATAACCGGTACTATTTTTCATTTTGCATCCCGGACAGATCTAACTTATTAATAATTGATGCCGATCCGATAGCTTCGTTACTGGCTCTGGCGTTGGTGCCGGATCAGACTCTAACCGGATACTGGTCGGTCAAACAGACCCAACCGGAGTTGCTCTCCGGAGTCAACTTTCTTGACTATGATGTGGTCGTTTTGGCCGGAGTGCCAACTTTGAACGACACCCAACTGCGACGGTTGCAGGCGTTTGTCCGACGCGGGGGGGCACTCGCTATTGCCTATGGTGGTCGGACCGATATAGATTATTTTAACCGTGCCTGGTCGAATGTTACTGGTGTTACCTATCAAGATCCGGTGCGTCAGAGTTTTACTCGGGCCGGCTATTATTCGTTCGATCAGATAGATATGAATCATCCGATTTTTCAGCCGTTTGGTTTTGACCAGAACGAACCACCCGAAATCAAATTCTATACTTTGCCCCGCCTTTCAGCCGCCGGTTCCACAGATATTCTGATGACCTTCACTGGTGGCCAGCCGGCGCTGGTTGAGAGCGAGTACGGTCGTGGCAAGGTGATAACTTTTTGTGGTCCGATTTCACCCGAGTACAGTGACCTGACCAGTCACGGATTTTTTGTGCCGTTGGTGTCACGTCTGGTAGAATACCTGGCGGCCGATCTGACCAGTCTTGAAACACGTTTATTCGTCGGGCAAGCAGTTGTGCGTGCTCTGGCATCGCCGGAATCTATCGGTTACCAGGTTGACCTGATCCGCCCTGACAGCAGTGCGGTTAGAGTTGTTCCTGAAGATGACAACGGTTCGCTTGTGGTGCGGATAACGCCATTGCAGGCGGGCATCTATCGACTTGCCGCAAACGGTCGCGAGATTGATCGTTGGGCGGTCAATGTTGATCCGGCCGAGTGTGATCTAAGCGCGGTAGATCCCGACCAGATAGCGGTGTCGCTGGGGGCTGAAGAATTCCATCAACTCCCTTTTGATCAGCCGCTGGCCTCAACTATCGCAGACTTCAGGGTGGGACGCGAACTCTGGCAGATTTTTCTCTGGGCGGCAGTGGTGTTGATGGCGGTGGAAGCTTTGCTCGGTCGCCGATCGACTGTGGAGTAAACGATGACTCTTCTTTCGGTCGATAATCTTTGCAAGCGGCACAAAGACCAGGTTATTCTTGACCAGGTGTCATTCACGATTGGTGATTGTGACCGAATTGCTCTGGTTGGCAAGAACGGTATTGGCAAGACCACCCTCCTGGAAATTTTAGCTGGCAAGCAGACCCCCGATACCGGTACGATTAATTGCGCACGCCGAACTGTGATTGATTATGTCGAGCAGGAGAAGAATAAATACCTCGACCTGACCCTGTTTGATTTTGTCGCTGATGCTCGTGCCGAATTGATACAGATGCGCCGTGAAATCGATGAGTTACAACACTATCTCGAAACCAATCCCAGCGCCAGGCACGAACTGGAAAAACTCGGTACGCTCCAGCAGGAATATGAACGGTGTGATGGTTTTGCGTTTGATTCGGAAGTCGGGACGATCCTTTCCGGTCTTGGGTTTGAACGTGATCGGTTTGGGGAACGACTGCGCAATTTCTCCGGTGGTGAACGCAACCGGGCCGGTTTGGCTCGTTTGCTGGCCGGGCAGGGTCATTTATTGCTTCTTGATGAGCCGACCAATCATCTCGATATCGAATCGACTGCCTGGTTGGAGGAGTATCTCGCACAGCTTGACAGGGCGATTATTATCGTTTCTCATGATCGCACTTTCCTGAGTGAGACCACCAATGAGGTGTGGGAGATTGCCTTTGGCCGAATCGAAAAATATGCCGGAGGGGTTGCGCGGTACCTGGTTGATCGCCAGGCCAGACGTGAGCAGGCCGAACACCGCTATCGCCACCAGCAAGAAGAGATCAAGCGGATCGAAGAATTCATCCGGCGTAATATGGCCGGACAGAAAACCAAGCAAGCGCAGTCGAAGTTGAAATATCTGGATCGGATCAAACGCCTGCCGCCGCCGCGCTCGGACGGGCAGGGGCCGGCGATCAAAGTTCAGTCGTCCGGCCGATCCTATGCGCACGTGCTGTCAATGTCTGAAGTAACAGTGGCGTATGGTTCAGAACCGGTGGTCGAGGGGGTTAATTTTGATTTGTATCGTGGTGACAAGGTCGGTCTGATCGGGCGTAACGGTTCAGGAAAATCATCGTTGATCAAAACACTCATAGGTGAACTGGCACCGGTCTCGGGCAGTATTCAGCTCGGCAACAATGTCAGCGTGGCATATTTTGATCAGGACCTGTCTGACTTGAATGAGAACGCTACAGCTCTGGATAATATCTGGCGGGTTGACCCTACCGCCGAGCCAGGACCGCTTCGGTCGTTTCTTGCGCGTTTTGGTTTCACTGGTGAAGATGTGTTCAAAAAAGTTCGGGCATTATCCGGTGGTGAGAAAACCAAAGTCTGTTTAGCGCAACTGTTTTATCATCCCGCCAACCTGGTTATTATGGATGAGCCGACCAACCACCTCGATATGCAGGCGCGCGAGGCATTGGAATCGGCCCTTCGGGAATACGATGGCAGTTGTCTGATTGTCAGTCACGATCGGTATTTTCTCGATCGTGTGGTGACTAAGATCGCTTATATTGAAGGGAAACATCTGACCATTCACGATGGCAACTACTCGGATTTTGCGGCGGCTCGCGAGGGTGTCCAACCGAAACTGAAAAAGAAGAAGAAAAACGGGAAGTCTGACTTTTTTGAATTCAAGGAGAAGTCGAAACGTCGCGCCCGACATCGCAAGGCGCTTGAATCGACCCGGGAGAAGATCAAGATAACCGAGGCCGAATTAGCGCAGGTCGAGAATGATCTAACTCAGACCGATCGCACCGATGACTGGGAGCACTTGCAGAGCCTGGCTGACAACAAGAGGCAGTTGGAAGAAAATGCCCTGGAGCTGTACGCCAAACTTGAAGAATTGGAGGCGACCGACCCTGATTAAGATAGTCACAGTGTGCGGCTCACCCGTGTCCGGTTCATCGACCGAACTGCTGTTGAAGCGAATCGGTGATTCACTCGTGGGCGAACTCGGTTTGAAATGTCACCGGACATTTGTTTATCTTAACGAGTTGAACATCACCCCCTGTCAGGCGTGTGGCGAAGACCCCACTCCGGCCGGCTGTTTTATCGACGACGACATGACTACACTCTACCCCAAACTGATGACGTGCGATTGTCTCTTGTTTGGTAGTCCAATCTATTTTGATTCGATGTCGGCCCAGGGCAAACTTTTCATCGATCGTTGCAACTGTTTGCGCCCGGCCAATTTTGCCAACCCGAATGCCGGGGACGGATTTGTGCGGCGTATTCATCATCATCGACCGAGTGCTATCGTTTTAGTGGGTGGTAACAAAGCCTGGTTTGAAGGTGCTCGGAGGCCGATTGCGGGATACTTCAAGTGGCTTGGAGTCAGTAACGAAGCGACCCTGATTTTCAGCAATAACGATATCAACAACCGGATCGGCACGGTTGTCGATCATCCAAAAGTGTTAGCCGAGGCCGACCGCATCGGACAGATGCTGGCTCGTAAGATTCGAGAGTGACATGACCAATGGTTCTGTGGGCGACCTCTGTGGGCGGCAGACGAGTCTTCGTCTGCCCCTCCGGTGAATAGTACGGGTGCCCCATTGCCCCATCCGCTTGCGGTGGGAGTAGATTCTGACATAGTTGACGCGATTTGACCAAATATGCCACTTCTAAGACATATCGACAACCTCAACACCGCTCGATTCGTCACTTTCTCCTGTTATCACCGATTCCGCCTGCTGACCGAGGCAGACGTGATCATGACTTTCCTAAATCAACTCGACCGTATCCGAAACCAGTATCAATTCAAACTGCACGGATATGTGATCATGCCGGAACACGTTCACATGGTTCTGCATCCACCCGACGGCATGCGGCTCGGCCGCGTTATTGGTGAACTCAAGTCACGTTCGGCGCGTCTGATTCTGCAAGTGTTTCGTGAGCGAGGGCGTCCGATTGATCGGTTGACTGTTACCCGAGGAGGTAAAGTCTGTCTTGCGTTCTGGCAGGCGCGGTGTTATGATCATAACTGTCGCACGCCGGAAACGGTGAAGGAGAAGATTATCTATTGTCATAAGAATCCGGTGACGCGAGGGTTAGTGTCTGGTCCGGGTGATTGGCGATGGTCGAGTTACAACTGGTATGAGGGTCGAAATGATGTGCCTTTGGCGATGGACGCGATTGACACCTGAATCTATCCCCACCGCAAGCGGATGGGGCACCAAGAAAGAAACTTTCAACACCCGGGCCACCCGTCCTGATGTTGAAATACAGAGAAACCCACCTTGAAAGTTCCGTAGGTCGAACCCAGACCGCTTCGGGCGGTTTCGACAACGACACTGATTTGATCTTGGAATCCAAGACGGAATACGGTATCAATGAATATGTTCACGCCAGAATCAATCCCCACCGCAAGCGGATGGGGCACCAAGAATGAGTTAACTTACTACGACTATAGGCCGGGTGGCCCAAGGTGACAGGTAGAGTCTCGGGTGGCCCGGGGCTTGCCCCGGGATTAGATACTCGGATGATCTTGGAATTCCAGATGGAAGTCGGTATCTTTGAACAGGTTCATTCCATTACCTATCCCCACCGCAAGCGGATGGGGCACCAAGAATGAGTTAACTTACTACGACTATAGGCCGGGTGGCCCAAGGTGACAGGTAGAGTCTCGGGTGGCCCGGGGCTTGCCCCGGGATTAGATACTCGGATGATCTTGGAATTCCAGATGGAAGTCGGTATCTTTGAACAGGTTCATTCCATTACCTATCCCCACCGCAAGCGGATGGGGCACCAAGAATGAGTTAACTTACTACGACTATA
>JAGGTI010000111.1 GCA_021163775.1 Candidatus Zixiibacteriota bacterium | reverse complement strand
ACACCAGCTGAACTATTTTGGGAAAAAGTGTTGCACTTCAAACGTGAGTCCAGCTTCCTGCCTCCGCAGGAATGACGGAAGGGCTGGAATGACGGAAGGGCGGAAATAACAAGGGAATAGTAATCAAAAACAAACCGGGGTAGGCCTTTAGAGGCTTACCCCGTGATATCAGTCGTAGGTCGAATCCAGCCCATCCTGAGCCTGTCGAAGGGCGGCGGATTCGACATTAGCTCGTGCTCAGAAGTCCTGTAGGACGCATGGATGTCGAAACTGCCCGTCCTGCAAAAGGACGGACTAGTTTCGATCTACACTTCTAAGCTTCGGTCGATTTGTCTTCGGCCGGTTTCGCGGCACTCTTTTTGGTTTTTTTGGTCTTCTGAGCTTTTTTGGCACTTGTTGTCAGTACTTCTTTGATACGCGCCGATTTACCAGTCAGCTCACGGAGGTAGTACAGTTTACTGCGCCGTACCAGACCTTTGCGTACCCGTTCGACCTTGGCCACATTCGGAGAGTTGAGCGGGAAAATACGTTCGACCCCGATACCGTTAGACATTTTCCGAACGGTAAAGGACGCCCCGGTACCGCCGCCCCTGCGGCCGATAACATCACCCTGGAAGACCTGGATACGTTCCTTGTCTCCCTCCTTGATGCGCACATGCACCCGGACAGTATCACCCGATTTGAACTCAGGCAGGTCGTCCCGCATGTATTGTTTCTCAAGTTGTGCGATTCGTTTCATATCGCTTTCCTTTCTATGTCAATCATTCTCTATATTTATCAATCCATATCTCAGTCCTGCTCGGACTTTTTAATTTTCTCAATCAAATCTGGTCGGTTGCGTTGGCATTTGGTTAACGCTTCCATTTTTCGGTGCTCGGCTATCCGAGCGTGGTCGCCCGACAGCAGTGCCTCGGGTACTTTCAATCCTGCGTATTCAGCCGGTCTGGCATAGCAGGGTGAGCCGGTGGACGTCTCCATGTGGGAGTCATCTATAGCCGATTCAAAATTACCCAGCACTCCGGGGATCAGTCGCGCTACCGCGTCGATCATCACCGCCGCCGCCGGTTCGCCGCCAGAGAGGACAAAGTCACCAATCGACACTTCCTCGATTGGATACAGTTCCAACAGCCGTTCATCGACTCCGAGGTAGTGGCCACAGATGATAGTCATCCGTTCCGCAAGCGAGTACTCAACCGCCAACTGTTGCCGAAAAACTTTCCCGGCGGCCGATGTCAGGATAATCCGGTCGTTTTCGCGGATCTGACCGCCATCGGTTGTGCGCTGATAGCCGAGACTCTCGAGACATCTGTCCATCGGTTCGAGCATCATCACCATGCCACCGCCGCCGCCATACGGGGAAGCGTCGGTGGTGCGATGCTTATCGGTGGCGAAATCCCGAAGATTTGTTATTCTGATGTCAAAGAGCTTCTTGTCTATCGCTTTTCCGATCAATGACTGTCTCAGCGACAGTTCAAAGTAATCGGGGAAAAGCGTGACAATCTCAAATCTCATTTTTCCGTCTTCTGGTCGAGATCGTCAAACAGGCTGGTGTCTCGAACCACAATTTTTTTGGCCTTAATGTCTATCTTTAGTACCAGGTCCCTTACCGCCGGATAAAGAACTTCTTTACCCTTATCGGTTCGCACGACATAAACGTCGTTAGCGGGGTACCGATTGACATCAATCACATCACCAAGTTTTCTATCATTTTCCTGGTCAAAAACTTCGCAACCAATAAGGTCAAACACATAGTGTGTATCCGGCTCCAATTCGATCAGATCGTCCCGGCTGACCGCCAGATCCCGGTTAGTCATCCGTGCCGCTACTTCACGATTGTTGACACCTACAAACTTAATCAGTGGTCGATCGCTCATCATCTGTGATGACTCGATCTTCAACAGTTCCCAGGTATCCCGCCGTCCAACCAGAATTTCCTTGAGATCCATAAACCTCTTGGGGAAATCAGTCAGTGGCGTAATCCACAGGTGACCATACACGCCCCGGGTTTTACCCAGACGTCCGACCAGTATTAGTTCCTTTTCTTTGTTGTCTTTGTCCAACTACTCCAGTATTTACAGGATCATTCGCTTGTCATCGCACGCCGCGATAATCAAAAAGCAGTGTCCTGATGGCCCGGACCGTTTAGCCCGTCCGTCCGATAACTTTGCCCGGATCTTCTTCATTGGCGCGTAATTAGAAGACCGTTTTTTTTGAATTCAAGCCTGCCATTGGCTCGACCAAAAACATTATCTGGTTATTCGGTTTCCTCAGCCGGTTTGTCTTCGGCCTTAGCGGCTTCTTCAGCTTTGGCGGCTTCTTCGCCTTTCTTAGTTTCCTCAGCTTTAGCTTTCTTGGCCGCTTCAGCTTCGGCTTCGACAGCCTGCGCCTTGGCGATAATCGCTTTCTTGACCTTACGGGTTTTCTTCTTGCGTTCCGTGATGGTAGTTTTCAATTCCATTTCGGAGACATCACCACCGGCTTTGGCTTTTTCGTATTTGGCCACAAAACCGATCTGGGTCAACAGCGATCCAACCGTATCTGACGTTTCGGCGCCTTCACCCAGCCAGTAGCTCAGACGATCTTCGTTGACCGTGATCACCGCCGGACGTTTGATCGGGTTGTAGTTGCCTATTACTTCGAGGAACCGGCCATCACGAGCGCGCCGGGAATCGGCCGCCACGATGCGGTAGAACGGGCGTTTTTTCTTGCCCATCCGTTTGAGTCTAATGTGTACTGCCAAAGGAATACTCCTCCATACGTTATATTATTGAAACGGCATCATATTCTTAGGTAAGCCCTTGAAGTTCTTCTTGCCCATCTGCGAGAACATTTTCTGCATGGCAAAGAACTGCTTGAGCAACTGATTAACGGCCTGTACTGATGTTCCCGACCCGGCGGCGATCCGCTTCTTGCGGGAGCCATCAATTATATGTGGCTGGCGGCGTTCTTCGATAGTCATCGACTTGATAATCGCCGCGGTCCGTTCGATTTCACGTTCGTCTAATTTAACCCCTTTGAGTGCCTTGCCGACCCCGGGAACCATCCCGAGAACCGACTCCAGCGGTCCCATCTTTTTCAACTGCGCCATCTGGTCGAGGAAATCCTCGAGATCGAACTTGGCCTTGAGTAGCTTCTCGGACAGCTCCTCGGCCTTCTCGATATCGACCGTTTCCTGGGCTTTTTCAACAAGCGAGACAATATCGCCCATACCGAGAATCCGCGATGCTAACCGATCTGGATGGAACAGTTCAAGATCGCCTAACTTTTCGCCGACTGACGCTAACTTGATTGGACAGCCGGTTACTTTGCGGATTGAGAGAGCCGCGCCGCCGCGCGCGTCACCATCGAGCTTGGAGAGCACTACCCCGGTGACTTGAAGTCGTTTATGGAATTCATCAGCGACATTGACCGCATCCTGACCGGTCATGCTGTCGGCGACTAACAGGATTTCATCAGGCTTAGTGGCCTGCTTGATATCTTCAAGTTCGCCCATCAACTTGTCATCGATATGAAGTCGTCCGGCGGTGTCCAAGATGACCAGGTCGATGAAGTTCTTCTCAGCATACTTGACTGCTTCGCGGCAGATTGTCACCGGCGATTCATTTTCGAGATAGTAATGCTCAACCTGGATCGAGTCAGCCAGCACTTTGAGTTGTTTGACCGCGGCGGGGCGATAGATATCGGCCGCAACCACCAAGGCCTTTTTCTTTTTGCGCTTGTACATCAGCGCAAGTTTGCCGGTGAGCGTCGTCTTACCGGAACCTTGCAGACCACAGATCATATAGACTGTCGGAGTTTTGTCAACGGAGGCGAGAGGAGCGGCGGTACCGCCCAGCAGATCGACCATTTCGTCATGAACGATTTTGACAATTTGCTGGCCGGGATCGATAGACTGGAGAACTTCAGTGCCAATCGCTTTTTCCTGAACCGACTTGACGAACTCACGAGCTACTTTGAAATTGACGTCAGCTTCAAGCAACGCCTGTCGGACCTCGCGCATAGAGTCCTTGATATTCTTTTCCGAGACCTTGCCTAAACCGCGTACTTTTTTGAAGGCAAGCTCGAGCTTGTCGGTCAGATTTGCAAACATGGCACTGAGGGTGTGGTATTCACCTCTTTCGTTAATCGTTGTCTATCAATCGCCTGACTTCTTCTTGTGAGTCAAACGGCTGACTAATATAGACTTTTCGGCAGATTAGGCAAGAGATTTATGGGGGGCGGTTTGGATTGAAACACCAATCTAAGTGGTCTGCCACAATTATTATAGAGTTTGTTATTCAACAAACCGCTAACTACCTGTCAATCAGGCTGGTTGCCGCCGGACCAGGGGAGGCCGTTGGTTGACATCACCGCTTGTTTGATACGCTCAGATACGTTTTCGTCGCGACCAATAGCATAATCCGGCTCGGTGTCTTCCATCCCGTCCCCCTTGAACACCAACGTCTTACAGCCACAAGCCTGGGCCTCTTTCAGCACCAATCCAAATCCCTCGCCGTACGACAACATGATCAACAATGTCGCCCGGTTGTACCGGTCGGCCAATTGTTCGCGGGTCACTTGGCCTTTGAGTGCGATACGGTCCGTTACGCCCAAATTACGTATCAGGTCCTTGAGCTTCATTTTCTCCGGCCCTTCGCCGTAGATCTCCAGTTTCATACCGGGGATCTTAGCGACCTCTTTGATCGCCAGGTCAAACTGTTTGCGCGAGATCAACGACCCAACCGTGACAATCAGGTTCGGGTCGCGTTCCTCGGAGCGGTTGACAAACATCGGCCCGATAGGCATCGGTGATACGGTCACGATTGATTCATCGATAAACGGATACAGTTCCAACAGAATTCTTTTCAGGTCGGTCGAAACACACCGCCAGCTTCGAACTTTCTTGGCACGCTTAGCATAGTAGCGAGCGACAAGTGAAAATTTCTGAAGCTGATACAAATCAGTACCGTGACAGATGACATCAACATTGTCAAAATGTTCAGCCGCGAACGTGCCGTTGGGGAACCACCAGTTGGCGATAATATCCGGTCGCACGCCGTCGTTTTTCTCGGTCATGCGGTCGATATCGGCCTTGAGCCGTTTTGAAGTCCCCCAGAAATACCGGATGAACTTGGGCCATTTCCACGGCTTCTTGATCGATTTGGTCATCGGATATTCGCCGAATGGATAGTAGAGAATTTCTACTTCCCCCCCGGTTTCACGCCTGAGGATTTCAGCATGGTCCTGTACAAACAGTCCGGCGACCGGGTTGTCATCGGTCGGGTAGTTGTGGGTTATAATCGCAATCATAGCTGTGAAGTATATACTACAGCCTCGCCGTTTTCACAAGCGAGGCCAGGTCAGGGGACTCGGCGTCGGGGGTGATTATGGCCGGTGAGAAGCAACTACTCTATTGTTGATATCACCAGGTCGATCTCGGTATCGACATCAAGTTCGGTTCCTTCCGATTCGGATTGTTCCAGCACTGTTTCTGGAAGGTAATTCTCATCAGTTCGGGTGGTCTGGACGCCCAACTTCAGACCTTTGTCTTCGAGACGTTTTAGTGCTTCGTCGATTGTCAGTCCAACCACCGATGGCATATAGGTAAAATTCGATGCTCTTCCGCGGTTGACCATCAGATTGACCAGCGATCCCATCGGCACCTCGAACCCGGCCGCCGGATAAGAGAACACCACGACCCGTTCAGGCAAAGTGTCAGAGAGTGCCCATTGAATATCACCCAATTTCAGGCCGTAGGTTTCAAGGTCAAGCATTGCCTGGCGAACCGATTTACCGGACAGTTCGGGAATTGGAATTATCTTCTGGCCAGCTGACACCACAAACTTAATTTTCCGCCCTGGTTTGACTTTGGAATTCGCTTTGGGGAACTGCTGAAGGATCACGCCGGCTGGTACTCCCGGTGAAAAATCTTCCGCCGACACTTCATGCGTCAGTTCGAGTTCGTTTAGCGAGATCTGAGCTTCCAACAATCGCTGGGTGGTGAAATCCGGGAGTGGAAATTCGCTACCTTGCCGGGTGATGATTGGCATGACAATTTTATCTGCAATCAGACCCAGGAGCAGGAGACAAACCACCGGGACAAACAAGCCGAAAAATAGCTTTCGTTGCAGGCTACCCGAAGGCAGGTAGCGGCCAAGCCACACCACTGATGTTTGTGGTGGACGACTGAGACGACTGGCGCGAGGTATGTTCATCTTATCTGTTATACCACTCTATGACAGTATTGATCATCATGGTCACAATGAGTTTCAGATGAATGTAACAATCAACTTAAAAGTGAGCGAGGAGCGAAACCGCAAAGGGTTTCACCCAACAAGAGGCTTCGATAACTCTCACTTTATGTAGCGCAGAACCACAAGGGGTTCTGCGCTACAAAACTGATTAGTCAGTTGCGTCCGAAACTGTGTCCGCGGTCCGGATAGAATCGGCCAGACGAATTTTCTCTTCCCGGAGCAGTGAGTCCTGTATATGCGAGAGCGAATCCACCAACTGCTGAACCCGCAGGGTAAACTGAAGTAATTCCTCGGGCTGGCTCCCGCGATTTTCCAGAAAAGCAAAAATCTTTTCGCGGGGCATGTCGTTGACTTCCAACAGCGAATCACGATAAGTCAGATACCTCTCGGGATCATCCCGGTACAGAGCAGTAGCCACCCAGACCTGCGCCGTTACCTGAGCCAACTGCTCTTCTTCCAGGGCACGTTGCGCAAATTGGTGGTTATCCCAGAGTGTGTAGGCCAGCCAGACCAACCCCAACAACAGAAACGGCAGTAGTCGCTTAAACAAGATCACATCAGGTCAACTTTCGATTGCACTCTCTCTTAGATGCGGTAAATTACAGCTCGCTTGGCATACGGTCAAGATAAGTTATGAAACTGGAATATCCGATAGAGCGGCGTAAGAGCCGTGCGGTGAAAGTCGGCGATGTTATCATCGGGGGCGGTTTTCCTATTGCGGTCCAGTCGATGACCAACACCGATACCCGCGATGTAGAAGCCACAGTCGCTCAGACTCAGCAGTTGTTCGATGCCGGAGCGGATATTGTCCGCATGTCGGTTCTCAACGATGCCGCGGCCAAATGTCTGCCGGAGATTCGCTCCCGCCTGACTGGCCCACTGGTGGCCGATATACATTTCCAATACAAGCTGGCTCTGGCGGCGATCAAAGCCGGGTTCGACAAGATCCGGATCAACCCCGGTAATATCGGTGAGGCCTGGAAAGTTCGCGAAGTCACCCAGGAGGCCAAAAATACCGAAGGAACCAAAGAAACGGGGGTGGCTATTCGGATCGGCGTCAATTCCGGTTCACTTCCCAAAGACCTGCTCGAAAAATTTGGCCGAGACGACCCCCGTAGCTTTGTTGAAGCGGCTCTACGCGAGGCGGCTATCTTGGAAGAATTGGATTTCCACGATATTATCATCTCGGTTAAATCGACTAATACGATGACTGCCTTCTGGGCCTATCACATGCTCGCCGAGAAATGCGACTATCCATTGCATATTGGTATTACCGAAGCGGGTACACTTGAAACCGGAACAATCAAATCATCGGTGGGAATCGGCGCGATCCTCCTGACCGGTATCGGTGATACGATTCGGGTGTCGCTGACTGCTGATCCGGTCCACGAAGTGCGAGTGGGCCACCAGATTCTCAAATCGTGCGCACTTAAGAAAGATGGTCTCGAAGTTATCTCCTGCCCAACCTGCGGCCGGTGTCAGATCGACCTGATACCACTGGCGGAGTCGATTGAAGCGAAGACCCGACACATCAAAGCGCCATTAAAAGTGGCGGTGATGGGTTGTCCGGTGAACGGGCCGGGTGAGGCGGCGGCGGCCGATGTTGGTATTGCCGGCGGCAAGGGCAAGGCTATGCTCATCAAGAAAGGCGAGATTGTTCGCACGGCGCCGGAGTCCGAATTGGAATCGATGCTCTTAGACGAAATCGAAGCGATGACCGGGGAAAAAATAAAGCGGGAATAAGCTTCCCGGCTCTTCATCAAGTACCGTAGGTCAGGTTGCTTGCAACCTGACAGCGGCAGATGTGGAGAGGTTGTCCCAAAAGTCGGCTCCAAGTGTTTCGACAGGTCCTTGCGTCGATAAAGTCGACGTTGTGACCTGGCGACTATTGTGCAAAGATGATGTTGGTCAATCGATTCCGTATACTGCCAGCTCACACGCCCGCCAGTGCGGACACAAGAACTGGCAGAACATGTAACTTATGGGACAGCCTCTGGACATCTGCCGGGTACAATAAAACGACCGTCAGTATCGGCGGATAAGCAAATAACCGTCAAATACATTGACCCTAGGGCCGTCGGACTCCTTCTCGCCGTGAACAAAATCCAACACGAGCTTGATTTCGTAGCCATCTCCTGATAGAACAAAGGTACGATCACTCACGGGTACATTCTTATCACCGTATCTGGCGACAAGAGAATCCAGACGCTCGGACAGTTGAAATCGGACAGCACCTGCATTATTGTCGCGGTCATTCCCAAGATATACTTCGAATACCGTTTCGGTAGTGTCGAACTTCACATAACAAGTATCGGTGTCGAGCGGGAAAGCACCTATGACATTGTTCATCTCCGTCAGGCGAAAGTCTATCAGGAAATCATATCCGGTGATTGCATATGAATACGGCCCTGAATCATCTACGCCTCCACCGGATATCGAAAACCTTGAGGTCGATTCTTGTGTTTCGTAAGGACCAACATATTCAATACCAATCAACTGTGTGATCTCGTGTGCCAGCGAATACCGTTCTTCCGCACCCAGTGAATCAATAGCCTCCTCACCCAACCATTCTGCAAACGGCTCCGGACCGTGCCACTCAACAATGTAGTCGATTATACTGCTCATCTCTTTTCGGTCTTCAAACGATGGTTCCTGCTCCGCGTCCTGAATTGAACCTTCCACCAGCATTCCGTTCTGAGTCAACATTGCTTCCAGTCTGCTCTGCTGACTACTAAGTGAGACGGCCGACGCGCTCCATGGACCATAGGCGGAAAGAAAAGCGATCACGGTGAGTAAGATCGGGATTATTCTTATATCTCTGGTTTTGCTAATGAGGAAATACAGCGTCACGATCACCAATCCAACAGCCATAGCCAGCACCAGGTAGCGCGGTTCGGTAACGCCGTAGTCGGATATGCGCCGGAGTATAGCCAGGAATAGCAACCCAACCAACGGAACCTGTGCGCGGAAGAACCATTTCACAAACGTCTGCACCCACCGTTTTTCGGCCTGCTTTCGTAGCGGGTAAAGCAACAACAGTGAAAGAAAACCTACTACCGAAAACCACAACACCAATTCCGACACCCAACCTTTGGGCCAGTTCCAGGTAATGATGATCTTCGCCTCATAACTGATCAAAATAAAGAAATACAAGGCAACCAACGGCAGTAGAATATACTGAGCAAAAACAGCCAGCCATTTTGGATAGTCAGTAACCCGGTCCAGTGCTTCCAGATCCTTGGGTATACCAGCCAAAAACAGCCAGGTGTTGAAAACCCCGGCCATGACAATCCACAGTTGAAAATAGCACTCAGGCTCAACCTCAATACCAAACAGGTGATCCGCCGCGGCCAGAGCTATGGTCAGGCCTACATACAGAACTCCCGAATAGACAACTGCTATAAGGAAACGACTAAACAGAGACATATTGTACTGCCAGAAACCATGGGTTTGATTTCCGCCGAGGTAAGGCAAACAGGCTACTAAAAAATGTAATCCGATAGAAAGAAGCGCAAAGTGCAACATGCAGGACGCAATATCTACAACCCCTTCCGGCAACGAGAAGTAATATGCCACCAGGAGTACCACCCCCACAGCCTGGACTGCAAAAGCTACCGGCCTACTCCACTGCCGCTTTTCCGCCAGAAGGGTCAGAGCTATGAACAGGGGCAGACCCAAGTAAGCTAACAGGAGTAATCTCTCAAGAACGTGTTTGATGTTATCGTCTGGATCCTCGATCAGAATGATCCCAGCTACCGTAGCTATAATCGCACTCAGTAGCGTAAGCGGAAACCGGCGGAGAGTGGCGACGGCACTGATTTGTAGTTGCTGAAATGACGGAAACCTGTTCAATAAACTCATAACTCGCCCCTTGTATCGCAAATACTTCTGAACACCAATCGCATTTTTCGAATAACGCCTCAACTATTGAAGTCCTGAATGATAACGAAGGCGGAACTCTCCGACAGTGTCAACAAAACATCAGCCTGTGCAACAGTTGCCGCGTGGCAACCGCAAAACTGATTGGATACAAATTGGTAACAGAAATCCTATTGTGAACAGTGCCTACTGAGACACTTTGAGGCCGCGGACGTAGATCGGCACGTTGTTGGCGATGATGTCTCTCGGTTCGTAGGTCCGACCTTGATAGCCCTTGTAAAGCGATAGCCCCATCGCGCAATCCAGAACCATCCCCACAAAACAGCGGGCTGTCATTTCGTTGTTTTTCTCGACAATCACACCCATCTGGTATAACCGATCAAGTTGCTTGACTATAAACTTCACATAGTTGCCGCGGATCAGTTCGAATATCTGCCGCGCCCGGTCATGTCCGCGCAACATGGCATACAACAAGAGACGATAGATGTCCTGGTTCTTGGTATGAAGTTCCAGGAGATGCTCGGCCACACCATGCAGGAGAGTATCGGGATCGTCGACATGCTCCAAAGTAGCGAATACTTCACTGCTATCCAGACGGTCACAAAGCGACTCCAACACGGCTATATAGATATCATCTTTCGACTTAAAATGACGATATATCGCCGGTTCGGTGATACCACAACCGTCAGCCAACTGCTTGACTGTCACTTTGTCGTAACCTTCCTCGCTGAAGGCCTCAGTGGCTAACTCAAGAATCTGCTGTTTGCGATTAGTTCGACGTCTCATAGCTATACTTTCATTGTCGGCAACAATTTACAGACCCTTGAAGGCGAGTCAACTCAAATTGCAACTGAACTAACACCACTCTATTGTGAATTGGTTTCTTTCTTCGGCGCTACCATCACCGAACGCTCCCGCTCCACAGTAACCAAACCAGGCTTGGCTTTTCGCGGTTTTCTCACGTAGCGCCGCTGGGTATAAATCACCGGCACCAAACTGTTATTTCTCGCCTTGCTATGAAAAGCGGCAACAGCCGCGGTCTCTTCAATTTCCCTTTTCGATGGCTCAAACGACTTGTTGGGGAATTTCATCACCACGTGCGAGCCAGGACACTGCGAGGTATGAAACCAAAGCTCGTATGGCCGGGCAAAATCAAACGTGGTCCGATCGTTATCGGTACCGTCACGCCCAATAAATATCGTCAACCCGGTCGAGAGCGTAGCAGGACGATACGGCAATCGGGGCTGGGGTTGAGCCTTGTCGGACGATCGGGGCATGAGCGATATCAACTCCGCCTCATACCGCTGTCGGGCAGACTCGAAATCAACCTCCAGATCGTCCTGCATGACCATCAGCGATTTCGATTCCTCAATGGCAATCTCCAATCGCCGCTGGAGAAGATCAATCCCCTCGCGACCCTTGCGATGGCGACGAAAATAGTTCTCAATATTCTGGTTCACTGTCACAGCCGGATCAAGTTTGATCAGCGCCGTACCACCGGACTCCGAGAGAACATCATCAACTTCAATACTCGCCATCCCCTTTTTTAGTTGGTCGCGATTCAACTGAAGCAGTTCACCATACAGTTTGTATCTCGGATAATCCGATGCTTGTTCGATATCGGCCTGAAGATTCTTGATCAACCGAATCTGTTTCTTGACAGCTCGCCCAACCGCTTTGAGCGTGTGTTTCTCTTCATCGGCGTCACTCCCCGCCGAACAACGGCGGGAAACCATCTCCAGAACAGCCAGCGATAAGGTTTTGAATTTCTCCGGCTGACTATCTCGTGAAACCAATTTGAATGGATAAACTTCCACTCCGCCCCGGATTTCATACAGGTAGCCAGAACGGTTTTCGCCAAACCAACCCGCCATCTCCTGTATGCCATGCGCCAATTTAGCCAACGACACCGCTTCCGGCTCCGATAGATCGCCCACGGTCATATCGGCCCGACGTAACGTCTCACGGATCATTGTCTCGTTGAATCCGAGCAACATTCCTTTGAGAATCACCAGCGGAGATCGATTTTGCTCAGCCGCAAATCGATCGGCAATATACTCAGCGCTGATATCAAACGGATTGATTCGCTCACCGATTGAAGCTGGCTGGTATGCCTCACCGGACGAGAATTTCCTGTTCCGCAGGGTTGCCTGTCTGCCACCCCGCTCATCGAGAAGCCAGAGATTCCCATTGGGACCCATCGCCTCAAACACAACTCGTTTGACAACACCTGATAAATTAATAGTCAATTCGAAAAGCCTGTCCAGTCCTATCTGTTTGACTCCAATTATCTCAGCACCGTCAAGTCCAAAAATGGGCCACGGCTTCTCACGGGTATCAAGGTGAACTTTCGATGCCGGTACACAGAACGAGCCAGCTCCGGCCGGATGATATACGAAACCGATAGCAACTTTGGATCGCTGTTTCTTGACAAAGAAATATGCCGCGCGCAGTTTCTTGTAAAACTCAGTAGAAACCAGTTTTCCACCGACAATTTCATCCTCTAACTGAGACACCAGTGTCGTAATGTGCAAAGCAGTCTGCATGCGGCGAATATAGAGCAACGACTACTAACCGACAAGCTTGAAGCCTCTGGCATAGGCTGATATTATCTGGACGGAGACACTCCGACACGCTAAATTATCGTAATTAGACCGAACGGGATCACCACAAACAAAGAAAGGAAGCATATGAAATACGGCGCACGGAATCAGATAAAAGCCAAAGTCACTTCGATCAAGAGCGATGAAGTGATGTCACTGGTCAAGTTCGAGGTCATTCCACCAGCTAAGATGGCCTCAGTTATAACCTTCGAATCGCTGGCTGATATGGACCTCAAGGTTGGCGAAGAAATCCGGTTGGTAGTCAAGGCCATTAACGTCCTCCCGGTAAAAGACTGACACACATTGCCTTAGCGAGTTTATTCGTCACATCCTCCATGTTAGAGTAGCATAATCTACTTTATTGGAACCTGAGGCCGTTACCTGGTGTTAAAGTAAATGAAGCCTGCGAAAGTATGGCTTGCTGGATTATTTCAGCCTAATCACATCGCAAAGGCGGTGCTTTTCGGGGTATCGCCTTTAATTTCGATCAATCAAGGTTCAATAGTTCCGGCAAAATCAAAACAAAATAAAATTGTTGAAAGTTGAAAAGTAAATACCCTGATTTAGGTAGGGTCACGAATGGCAACGTTTGAGATTACCGACCCCAAGATCCAATGGGCACTGCTGGAGATTACGACGTCCTTTCAAAAGAGCGCGTGCAAACCTCTAAGCAGGGATGTCAACGGCGGGGCAAGGATGCCCCGCCGTGTTTTTTTGTTTTTTTTGTTTTTTTTGCGCTATCCAGATTCAGTAGGTCAGGTTGCTTGCAACCTGACACAATGACGGGTCCAAAGACACCAAAGACAGACACGCCCTATAAATCTAAACCCCTTCGTCCAAGAAAGCATCGACTCGCTTGAGCGATTCCTTGTCGTCCCACCAATGCAAACGGTTCATAGCACCGTCATAATCCATCCAACAATGTTGGTCGTGTTCGACCGGATCGAGAGTCGGCTCTGAGTCGGCGGAAACTTGGGCGACAAAAACGTGCACACGGATTTCATCCGGCTCGGTCTCGTAGATATCTTTGAAGAAGTCGTCGGGAGGAAAAGTGTAAGTGTGGTCGATCGACTTTAGGTCGTCTGGTCTGAACCCGGTTTCTTCGTGTAGTTCGCGGGCGGCGGTCTGTTCGACCGTCTCCCCCGACTCGACTCCGCCGGTGACCGGCTGCCAAAAAGACATACGCTTGAGCACTCGGTGTAACATCAGGTATTCGCGACCGGTATCACCGGTCGGCCGGACAATGAATATGGCTACTTGAATCGGTAGTCGCATAATAGAGCACATGGGGTCGCCCACAGCTTGCTGTGGGGTCGGTCGCAGAAACAATGTCGGGTATGCCGCTCAAATGGTCCATGCGGCGAACCCGACCTACTAATTAATGGCGGATTCGAAGCGGACCCGCTCTGCAAGAATCGAGGTCGGGCCCTGCCCGGCAGATGTGGACATCTGCCGGGCACGTGTAGTCACTTCTTCGTACCGATGTTCGGAGCGATCATCTTCTCCGGGCGGACTTTGGCGTCGAACTCGGCCGCAGTCAACAGACCGAGCGCCACCACCGCCTCTTTGAGTGTACTGCCGTCGTTGAACGCTTTCTTGGCGACCTTGGCCGCGTTGTCATACCCGATATGCGGATTCAACGCCGTGACTAACATCAATGAACCATACAGGTTCTTCTTGATATTCTCGACATTAGCCTCAATCCCCACCGCACAGTTATCATTGAACGACAGGCAACCGTCGGCGATCAGACGAATCGACTGTAACAAATTGTAAATCATCACCGGTTTGAAAACATTCAGTTCAAAATGCCCGGTTGCCCCACCCATGTTGACCGCGACATCGTTGCCAATCACTTGCGCGGCGAGCATCGTCACAGCCTCGCACTGAGTCGGGTTGACTTTACCCGGCATAATCGATGAACCCGGTTCGTTGGCTGGCAACATGATCTCGCCGATTCCACAGCGCGGGCCAGAACCAAGAAGGCGGATATCGCTAGCTATTTTCATCAGCGAGCAGGCGATTGTTTTCATCACGCCGGACGCTTCGACAATCGCGTCGTGAGCCGCCAACGCCTCAAACTTGTTCGGTGCCGTGACAAACGGCAGACCGGTCTCTTTGGCAATGCTCGCGGCTGATTTCTTGGCGAATTCAGGATGCGTGTTCAGTCCGGTGCCCACCGCGGTGCCGCCGAGCGCCAACGGGTAGAGCCGCTTGAGACAGTCTTTGATTCGCGCCAAACTAAGCGTCAATTGATAAGCATACCCGGAAAACTCCTGCCCGAGCGTGAGCGGGGTAGCGTCCATCAAGTGCGTGCGCCCAATTTTGATATGCTTGTTGAACTCTTTCGCTTTCTTGTTCAGCGTATCGCGAAGGATTGTAACTTTCGGAATCAGTTCGTGGTGTATCTGCTCCACCGCGGCGATATGCATCGCGGTTGGGAAAGTGTCGTTCGATGACTGCGCTTTGTTGACATCGTCGTTGGGGTGGATCGGATCTTTGGAACCCATCGTACCACCGGCCATTTCGATCGCGCGGTTGGAGATGACCTCGTTGGAGTTCATATTCGACTGGGTACCGGAACCGGTCTGCCAGACGACTAATGGAAAATGGTCATTTAGTTTACCATCGACCACTTCCTGCGCGGCGCGGACAATCAGCTTGCCTTTGTTTTTCGGCAGAAGGCCGAGTTCCATATTGACCAGGGCGGCTGATTTTTTGAGGATACCCATCGCGCGGATAAGCGGCACCGGCATCGTCTCGCCACCAATTTTGAAATTCATGAGGGAACGGGCTGTCTGAGCGCCATAGTATCGATCGGCCGGAACTTTGATCTTGCCCATCGAATCGGATTCGGTACGGTATTTCATATCTATCTCCTGTGCGTTAGTAACTTCACAAACCAGTGGGGAATATAGCGGTTTTTGTGGCGGGGGCAAGTGAGGAGTGGGAGGACAATGTGGGTCGTCATAGGTGAGTCTGTCGAAGGGCGGCTTAGGCCGAGGATCAGCAGATGTGGATATCCGCCGGGCACAACAGTCCGCGTCGGAACCGCAGGGGTTCCGACCCACAAGACTACTCGTCATTCCTTCACGTCCTCGTCATTCTTGCGGAAGCAAGAATCCAGTTGTCTCATTCCGAGAACCGGACCTTGATTTATAGATTTCCGTCGCTTCAAAGACAACTGGGCCCTCGCTTCCGCGAGGGTGACGGACTGCCCGCTTGCCATTTCCGGGGCAGACGAGGGCGTCTGCCGCCCACGAGGCGTCGGAACCACAGGGGTTTTCGACCCACAAGACTACGATTCCTCAAAGAGTGTTCAGAGACACTCTGGAAGGGTGCCTCCGGAAAGAAACAAGTAATCGATCAGCGCCGAAACATCACCAATCGTGATGTCGCCATATGTCGGATTTGCCCCGCCCGATTGGTTCACATCCGCCTCCGGCAGACAATCCAGCGGTACGCCGGACATGAACAGGTGGTCAATAAGCAGTGCAACATCGCCGATAGTCGGCTCGTCTCCACCTATCATATTGACATTGCCCACCACTCCAACACAGCAGGAACTCAGAACTGTAACCGGTGAAGCAATTACCGGTACCTCTAAATCGTAAACACCCACCGGAATAAACGAGACCGGCGATAGAGTTGGTGGGATCGGGGCCGCCCCAAAAGTAGCTGTACCGGTCAACGTTGGTGTTACGGTAATTCGACAGACTGGATGAAAACCGGCAGGCATTGACTCACCATTGACATGAGGCTCAAAAACCACCAGCGAATCGGGCCAGTCACCTTCCTGACGATCAAAAATGAAGGTTGAGAAATCAGTAGGGTCGAAAAAGGTCACATCATCCAACGTCACCGGCTCCCACAGGGGGGTACCATCACCGGAGAGATACCGGAACGGAAGGGCATAACCGACAATAGGAAGGTCACTGACAACCGCAACAATGATGTCGGCCGGCCGATTCAAATACAATTCCTGACCGGGCGGGACATATATCTGGAAGTAGTTACCGACTAAGCCTTCACATTCGTCCGGAACACCGTTGGCGTTGTTGTCTGTTGAATTGCCCCAGGCGATATCATCCTCATCCGGTATCCCGTTGAAATTGCAGTCGATAAAATCCTCGCAGTCATCAGGAATACCATTAAGATTGAGGTCATAGTCACACTCGTCGGGAACACCGTTGGAGTTGCAGTCACCTGATACACCAAACAAAATGTCGCACTCATCCAATCGACCGTTATCGTTACAATCCAGAGCTGTTCCCGCGGCGAGTTCTTCGATATCCAAAATACCATTGTTATTGCAATCGTCTGGTTCAATGATGTTAATATCTTCCGCTACCAGATCAATCAGAATCTCTTCGGAACTGCCACTAACAAGATATGATGCCGGGGTCAGCGCAGTTGGTACCGGAGCCAACTCCCAGGAAATAGTGCCCAACTCGGTCGGCACAGCAGTCATCTCAACGAACGGATGACAACCAACCGGGAGCGCTTCACCTTCAAAGAATGCCTGCAATACGGTCAGGGAATCAGGCCAGTCCCCTCCCTGCCGAAAGTAGATATGCCTGTAATCGCTCGGATCTTTCGGAGTTATAAAAACCACATCTTCTTCAGCAAAAGGTGCCCAAAGAGGAGTGCCATCTAAAGAATTGAATCGGAAAGGAACCGCCACGGCATCAATGGCCACATCGTTGACAATGGCCATCACAATGCGCCCTGGTTTGAACAACTCGATTTCCTGACTGCTATGATACTCATCGGGCGGTGCGTAAATACGCACATAGTTTCCCGCCAGCCCTTCGCACTCGTCGGGCACATAGTTACCGTTACTATCATTCGACCACCCCGAAAGGATATCATCCACGTCCGGGATGCCGTTGAAGTTGCAGTCGGCTTCAGATTCACAATCATCCGGTACACCGTTGAAGTTCAGATCGGGATCGCATTCGTCAGGAATCAGGTTCGAATTGCAGTCGCCGCTGGTGCCATCGCTCAGATCGCAGGCATCGGGCACACCGTTGAGATTGCAGTCAAGTTCCGTTCCCCAGGTAATATCGCATTCGTCCGGAAAGCCGTTTGAGTTGCAGTCGAGCGCGGTACCTTCGGCCAGTTCCTGCACGTCCGGGATACCGTTTTCATTACAGTCATCAAGTTGGATAACTGTAATATTGGGTAACACCAATTCGGGACTAAACAGAGTGGTGCCATCGTGGAACTCGCACCAATGGGTAGCAACCAGGGCATCGGAGAGAACAACCGTGCCGGCCGCCGTGGGCATTACCGTCATTTTGATGAATTGATACGTACCGGAGGCAAGGGATGGGGACATGAGTTTCAAGGCCCAACAATGCAACGAGTCCGGCCAGTTGCCTGATTGGTGTGACTCACTGAAACTGCGCATGTCCAACGCATCTTCCGGAAGTAACCACTCTACGTCGGAATTCGTAATCGGTGACCAGAGGCGAGTCGCTCCACCAGGATTGGCTACTTCAAGCGATACGGTAACAGTCACCAATTCTACATCGCACGTGACCTCCACATAGATTTCCCCTGCTTGGCCGACGACCAACTCTTGTTCGGCGTGATACTCATTAGCGGGAACATAAACTCTGATTTGATTGTCACCAAGAACCGAACCAACAAGAACAAAGGAAAGAAAAGCTGTTATCAAAAAAAGTCTTGACCCAAACATAACACCTCCAAGAAACACCTGTTTGTCATTGGCGGTTGTCAAGCGGAAGATGTAATTGTCACCTGCCCGATATTGTTAAGTTACTAAATATGACCCTTTGTGTCAAGGTTATATCGGTATCCAGAGGCAGACGCAGACGTTTGCCGCCCACGAGGCGTCGGAACCGCAGGGGTTCCGACCCACAAGACTACTCGTCATTCCTTCACGTCCTCGTCATTCTTGCGGAAGCAAGAATCCAGTTGTCTCATTCCGAGAACCGGACCTTGATTTATAGATTTCCGTCGCTTCAAAGACAACTGGGCCCTCGCTTCCGCGAGGGTGACGGACTGCCCGCTTGCCATTTCCGGGGCAGACGAGGGCGTCTGCCGCCCACAACAATAAAGCAGGAGAGGCTTCGACAGGCTCAGCCTGACTTGTTATTATCCGGCACCAAATTGTGGCATCTGCCAAGAGGACAACAAACATCTGTAGGTCGGGCCAACTTGAGGCCCGACAAATGTATGGGCGGGCGTGTCAATATCACGCCCCGAGTCAGCGTGACCTACGGTTTGGTTGTCTCTGGGCTCGGTTGCCAGCCACGCACGAAGGCCATTCGTTTTACAAGGGATGGATGGCTGTAGAACCAAAACTCTACAAACGCATTCGGGTTCGGGTCTGAGAGGTTGAACACCGACAATTTGTCAAACGCGGTCGCCGCCGCCTCGCCATCGACACCACTCATCTCCATCCCATAAGTATCTGCTTGTCGTTCTATGTGGCGTGAAAAACTATTGGTCACTGGCTGGAAAACAAACATTATCACCGTCAGGAAGACCAGCACCAGCGGCCACGACGCATAATCACTCAGGCTATCAAAGCCAAATCGGTTTTTGAATCGGACGATCACCGAGTGTATCAAGCGATTCATCAGCCAGAGCGCAAACATGATGAACAGAATTGCCAGCCCTACCCCCTGCCAAACATGATTCATCTTGTAATGACCCATCTCGTGCGCCATAACAAATTTGATTTCATCCAGCGTGAAATACTTAATCAGCGTGTCGTACAACACAATCCGTTTAGTGCCAAACAGACCGGTGACGTAGGCGTTGATCTTGCTTGATTGTTTAGACGCATCAACCTCGTAAATATTTGCGCCTTCAATGCCGGCCTGTTCCGCCAATGCGATAATCTCGGCCTCAAGTTGTTTATCATTAAGCGGACCGAACTCGTTGAACATTGGCGATATCAGGACCGGAACGATAACCGCCATCAGCACAATAAACGGAATCGCGCCCAGAGAAAACCAGAGCCACCAACGTCGGTACTTGTTTACCAGTTGGTAGAAAAACCAGACAGGGATAATCATGAAGGCCGCTGTGATCAACAAGCCCAGGAGGTCTTCACCCAACCATTCCATAAATGTCTGGTTCATAAAACCATAATCGCTCTCGACCAAAAAACTGCGATAAATCGAAAATGGAAGATTTAGAATATAGTCGGCCAGAAGAAATAGCGCCACAAAAGCCCATACTGCGAAAAACTTGATCCGAATACCCGATACCCAATCACGCAACCGGGCCGACAGACCAGTGAACAAAATCAAAGCAAGGACTGCCAGTCCAATAAAGAAACTGACAAACCGCCAGATACTGTTGAATTTCGAATACGAAACCAGTCTCTCGTGCCGCTCGGGCGACATCGGATAGAGTTGCTCGCCGGATTCATCAACAATTACAGATTCGATCATCGCGACCGTGTCAGTCGCGACTGCTGTAGCTGTGTCAATTGCGGCTATATCAACGGCCACACCGGTAGAATCAGCAAAAGCAATAGGAACAGTGAAAATAGCTGTTAAACAGATTAGCACGAACAGGGGTATTGGTGATTTCACAAGTTTCTCCTTCTTTGGTTCAATCAGACATAGATCAAACTACATTTTTGAGCTATCCGCGTCAAGTTTCACGATTGGCCACGGATCACGCTCTCCACCATGCGAGCAGAGGTCACTTTTCCCTTGTCAGTCAGCCACCCCCCTGATATACTGCCCTCTGAGTTGCGACCGGAAACAGCCCCGATTGTATAAGGGGAATTGAATGCAGACAAATAGTTACAGGATCAGATAAGTGAATAATACAACCCCAATTAATCGTTCCCTGATGGCTGGTTTGGCCATTGTTCTTATCTTGAGTATGATTTTGATCGCGTGTGGCGACGATGAAGGTACAGTCACGCCCATAACTCCGACCGATCCTATTTTCCGCCAACTGGTGGCACTTTCAACAGTTACCAGCTGGGAGCGAATCTGGGGAGTCTCAGCTTCCGATATGTTCGTGATGGGTGAAGATGCATATGTTTATCGGGGCGACGGTTTCAATTGGGATTCGTTGCTTTCCACTATCGAAAACGACCGGGTTATGTACTCGGCCTGGGGTACTATAGCCAACAATGTCTGGTTCGTGGGGCGAATCACCAACGGCATAACCGAAATGGTTGTCGACTCAACCGTCTCGCCCTGGGATACCACTTGGACACCGATTGCGGACAAACCTCTCCTGGCACAATATGATGGCGCTAGTTTCGCAGAAGAACTTGTCGATTTCCAATGGGGTCTATATGACATCTGGGGCACAGCCGCCGACACAATATTCGCGGTCGGTTACGACGGCACCATACTACGATACGATGGCACCGATTGGAGTGTAATCACTACCGGCGGCGAAACCCCCGCCTGGCTCAACGCAATCTGGGGAACTTCAGGATCGAGCGTGTACACTTCCGGCACCGATGGTGCCTTGTTGCATTTCGATGGCTCAGCCTGGAGCGTTATTCCTACTCGTTCAGTCGAGGACCTGTGGGATGTCTGGGGTTTTTCTGACACTTCGATCTATTGCGTCGGTTCGGGCGGTACAGTGCTTCATTACGATGGCAACACCGTAACCAAGATGACCACACCAACCTCGAACACGCTTTATAGCATCTGGGGTTACGCCGAAAACGATCTGTACGCGGTCGGCTGGAGTGGGACAATTATCCACTACGACGGCTCCACCTGGACTGAGATTGACAGTCGTACCACTTTCGGATTCCTGAGCGTCTGGGGTACCAACGGCGGACCACTCTATGTTGTTGGTCAGACAGCACTGAAATATGACGGTGCCAACTGGACACCGATCAAGATTCGCAATGAACCTGATTTTACCGATATTTGGGCCAGCGCTGATGGCACTGAGGGTGAGATTGTAACGGTCGGCACCGGCGGTAACATTCTGTTTAGAACTTCCAGCTATAGTTTTTCGTCAATGACTATTGATGGCGGATCGATCACGACTGACCTGAACGGCGTTGGCGGCTACAGCGATGAAGCACTCTTGGTAGTAGGTGACGGGGGCCTTATTCTGGAGCGCGTTGATGAAACCAACTGGACTGACATGTCATCCGGTATCTCGGAAGATTTGATGGCGGTGGCAATGTTGTCAGACAGCCTGGCGATGGCGGTCGGCACTGGCGGTACGCTCGCAAAGTATGATGGCAGTTCCTGGACCGAACCGGACGCGACCCTGTTATCCGATGACTTGTATGACGTCTGGCTCGGATTAACTACCGGCGATGAGATAATCGGCTATGCGGTCGGTTACGGTGGGACAATTGTTGAATACAATGGCATCTACTGGCAACTTGTCAGTAGTCCAACTTCTTCGTCACTGCGCAGTGTGATTGGCTTTGAGACCGGGGAGGCTTACGCCGTAGGCGACAACGGCATGATAGCCCATCTCGTTGCTGGCGCGGTCGATTGGACCGCGGTAAACACCAGCACTATCGAGAATTTGACTTCAATCTGCGCCATCGACGCAACACACATGTTTGTTACCGCCGAGTCGGGACGCGTATTCAGTTTTGATGGTACCGGACTAACCGAATTTGAAAGCAACACCGGCTTTGATTTGAATGGTGTCGCAGGGCTTAACGCCACCGATATCTACGTGGTAGGTGAGAACAATCACATCCTGCGCTATAGCAACTGATCTCACAATCCTGATTTGACCAAGAAAAAAGGCGTTGTCGATTAATCAACAGCGCCTCTATTTTTTCTTTGCCAGTCTGACTAAGCGGTATAGACCGAAACCTGCTTGCCTTTCTTGCCAACCCGCTCAAATGTAACTACACCATCAATCTTGGCAAACAGCGTGCAATCATTGCCCATACCAACATTGTGGCCAGCCTTGATCGGCGTACCACACTGGCGAACAATAATCGATCCGGCCGAAATAACCTGACCGCCGTAGACCTTGGTTCCGCGTCGTTGGCCGTTTGAATCCCGTCCATTTCGCGAAGAGCCAACACCTTTTTTGTGTGCCATCGTAAACCTCTATACTTTCAATCAACTATCTTCAATACCATCGGCGGTTTTTCCGCCACCCGTTACCGCTCCTTCAAAATAGGACACGGCCGAGAAATATAGTAAATCCGCTACGGAGCGCAAGTGTATTTTTAGTCTATTGTGCCACAACGAGTTGAACGTCAAACCCGCCCAAGGTGGGCGGGTTTCAACCTACTACTTACTTGTAGGGCAGGAGCCCTGTGCTACTGCCATCTTTAGCTGACTAGTGACTTCAGGAAACCTTTTCTTCCTCCTCGGTCTCCCGTGACTTGGGGCGATCGAAAGTAAAGGTCAGTTTATCGTTGCCAACACCAACCACCAGAGAACAATCGCCAGCGTACTGGCCTCTGAGAATCTCCTCAGCCAGCGGGTCTTCCAGATGCCGTTGCAACGCCCGCTTGAGCGGTCGAGCACCGAAAGCAGGATCAAATCCCTTATCGGTAATGAACTCTTTGGCTTCTTCGGTCAAATCAAAACTGATACCCTTTTCTGCCAACTGCTTGGCAAACGCCATAACAAGGATATCAATGATTTTCTTGATCTCTTCGCGACCGAGATGGTGAAAGACAATAGTCTCGTCAATCCGGTTAAGCAGTTCCGGGTTGAACAGCTTTTTGACTTCTTCGAGAATCTTCTTTTCCATCCCCTCAAACGATTCATCCACCGATGCGGCATCGAAACCAACAGTTTTGTCATCACGAATCCGTTTGGTACCGATGTTGGATGTCATAATGATGATTGTATTCTTGAAGTCAACCTTGCGCCCGAACGAGTCAGTCAATTGACCGTCATCAAAGAGTTGCAACAGGATGTTAAAAACGTCCGGGTGAGCTTTTTCGATCTCATCAAGCAGGACCACCGAGTACGGTTTACGGCGTACTTTCTCGGTCAACTGTCCTCCCTCTTCAAAGCCGACATAACCCGGAGGGGCACCGATCATGCGTGAGACCGCATGTTTTTCCATGTACTCCGACATATCGATGCGTACCAGTGAATCGGCATCATCAAAGAGGAAACTGGCTAACTGTCGGGCCAGTTCGGTTTTGCCAACACCAGTCGGACCAAGAAACAGGAAAGCACCGATCGGCCGACCAGGATCACCCAGGCCGGCTCGTGCCCGTCGAATCGCCTTGGCGATTATCCCGATAGCACGGTCCTGACCAACAATTGCCTTGCGGAGATCATCTTCCATCCGAAGCAGGCGCCGCGATTCCTGCTCTTCGAGTCGGAAGAGCGGAATACCAGTAATCTTAGACAGCACTGTGGCAACATCATCAGCAGTCAGCGTGATCTTGTCCTGCTCGCGTTGTTCTTCCCAATCTGTGGTTAGTGCCGCCAGCTTTTCTTTTTCGGCCTTGATTTCGTCACGTAGCTTGGCAGCCGTTTCGAACGCCTGGTTCTTAACCGCTTCTTCCTTGGATTTCTGAAATTCAGCTAAACGCGCTTCGGTTTCAGCAAATTCATCAGGGCGGGTATAAGTCGACAGATGCGCTCGCGACCCGGCTTCATCAATCAGGTCAATCGCCTTATCCGGTTGGAACTTGCCGGAGACATACCGATTGGAGAGCTGAACCGCGGCTTCGATCGATTCATCGGAGATAATCAGTTTATGATGTTTTTCATACTGTTCGCGCAGACCTTTGAGAATCTTGATCGTATCTTCTTCGTTCGGCGGATCGACCGTTACAGTCTGAAAACGCCGTTCGAGAGCTCCGTCTTTCTCGATAAACTTGCGATATTCGTTGAGCGTAGTGGCACCAATACAGCGCAACTCACCACGCGACAGAGCTGGTTTGAAGATATTGGAGGCATCAAGAGAGCCTTCAGCTCCGCCGGCACCAACGATAGTGTGCAACTCATCAATGAAAATGACCACATCGGTGGCACTGATAATTTCGTTCATGACCGCCTTGAGCCGCTCCTCAAACTGACCGCGATACTTGGTACCAGCCACCAGAGAGGCCATATCGAGGGTCACCACTCTCTTATTTTCCAACGTCTGAGGCACGTTGCCTTCAACCACACGTTGAGCGAGACCTTCAACAATAGCGGTCTTGCCAACGCCTGGTTCACCAATAAGCACCGGGTTGTTTTTCTTGCGGCGTGACAACACCTGGCAGACCCGCTCGATTTCGTCCTCACGACCAATAATCGGATCGAGCTTGCCACACCGAGCCATTTCGGTCAAGTCACGGCCAAAGTGATCAAGCGCCGGGGTCTTGGATTTTTTACGCTTTTTCTTGAACGATGACGGTTTACCGCTCTGGATATTCTTGAGCTCCTCGTAGGCCTGCTTGTAGTCGATTTCATAGGTCGAAAGCACCTGAGCGGCTACTCCTTCTTCATCTTTGAGTAATGCCAGCAAGATGTGTTCGGTGTCGATATCTTTGGACTTGAGAGCACGCGCTTCCTGGCCCGACACTTCAAGGGTCTTCTTGGCTCGTGCAGTCAACGGCAACTGGCCCATAGTCATGGTCCCGCCAGACGGTTGTACGACTTCCTCAATCGATGTCCGCAGGTCTTCAAGCTCAAGACCGAGATTGGTGATGATATCAGTGGCGCCGCCATCGCCCAGCCGGATAAGTCCCAACAGGAGATGTTCGGTGCCAATGTAGTCATGCTTCAATCTCGAAGCCTCATCCCTGGCATACTCAATCGCTTTGCGGGCCGCTTCGGTAAACATCTCGTTCATAATCTATAATCCTTCCATGTAACTTTCAATACCAGTGCATCTGTTACAGCGTACGCTCTACGAGCAATTACGGCCCAACCTTGCGAAGTTTCTGGCGAACCATCTGGGCTCGCACAAAGTCACGTCGACTTTGGTCCATTTCGGTCTTGTAGTACTTCTGCAAGTGAGCCGGTTGTGATAATAACAATATCTCGTTTATAAGCGCCACGTCAAGAAAATCAATAATCTTCATAGCGTGACCCAACCGGACCGCCGACAGCAGATTCATGACTTCTTCGCTGGTCAACACCCGGGCGTGTTTCAAAATGCCGTAGGCGCGCCAGATTTTATCCTCGATCATATCGGCCGCCTCATCATCGAGACGGTTACGGGCTTTGGCTTCCTCTTCAATTATCTCTCGCGTAACTTTGGTGATCCGGCTGATGATGTCGGCCTCGGACAGACCGAGCGTGTTCTGATTCGATACCTGAAACAGGTTGCCAAGAACATCGGAACCTTCGCCGTAAAAACCCCGAACAATGAGGCCACTCCTGGTTATACGCGAAATGACCTTGTCAATATCGCGGGTCAGGACCAGACCCGGCAAGTGAATCAGTACCGAGGCTCTCATGCCAGTTCCGGCATTAGTCGGGCAAGCGGTCAAAAAACCAAAATCTCGGTCGTAGTCATATTCGAGATGGCGGCCGATCTCACCCTCATATTTCATGGCCAGATCAAACGCCCCCTGGGGATCAAGACCTGAAGATAGAGCTTGAATCCGCAGGTGGTCTTCCTCGTTGACCATAATCGACAACTGTTCGTTGCGTCCAATAAGGACCGCTTTGGACAGATCGCCGTTGAGAAATACCGGCGAGATCAGGTGACGCTCAACCAGGAAGTCGCGATCAAGATTGTCGATATCAGTCGCTTTGCAGTATTGCCCTTCAGACAACGAACTAGTCCGCGTTACAACTGAATCAAAATACGAGATAATCCGTTTGCGAGTATCGGTATCAGCGGTTGTTGGGTAGCGACAGCCAGCTACATTACGCGCCAACCGGATTCGAGTAGAGAGCACAACCAGCGCCTCTTCACCTTGACCTGAGAGCCACGCCGCCGGAGTTTCTGCCATCTTATCAAACATTGTCGTCACCCGTTAACCTTTCGATGTTTCTTCGACCGCCAGCTTCTCGCGAACCGTCTTGAGTTTATCCCGCAATTCCGCGGCTCGTTCAAAGTCTTCATCAGCAATCGCCTTCTCTAATTCCTGGCTCAGCCGCTCTTCTTCTCGAATCGGCATTGAAGCCTGTTGATCAATTTTATCGTACTCCGGGTTGCGACCACGATGCAATGATGCACCATGAATCTTGCGCATAATCACCTCTAAACGGGACCGGAAAGCATTATAGCACTCTCCACAGCCAAATCGTCCCTGGCGTGTAAACTGCGTAAACGTCAGACCACAAGCGGTGCAGGTTAATTCCTCTTTCGGAGGTACTTTCTCGACCTCCGGCCCAGGGTGCACCAACCCGGAAAGAATTTCGGCCAGTGGAAACGGCACATTATCCAACGGCGAATGAAATCCTCGCGCCGCGGCACATTCTTTACACAATGACAACGAGACCTTCTCGTTGTTGACGATCTGCGTCAAATGCACCTGCGCTTCTCGCTTATTGCAATCCTGACACAACATATTCATCACCTGCCTGGTTCCGCCGACAGTTTTCCATCCGCCAGCAAATACTCATAATCACATCTATCGGCCAATTCCCGGTTATGGGTAGCGACCAAAAAACTGGTATTGTTCTTTTCGCTCAATTCAAAGAGCAGTTCATGTAACCGGCGGCCGGTCGCGGTATCCAGATTTCCGGTTGGTTCATCGGCCAGCACAATTTCCGGCTCATTGGCCAATGCCCTGGCCACAGCCACACGTTGCTGTTCGCCACCAGAAAGTTCTTTGGGCCGATGCGTCTGCCTATCACTTAAACCCACTTGGTCAATCAACAGTTCCCCCCGCCGGGTAGCTTCAGCGTGTGAGCAACCAGCTAAAATTATGGGAATTGTAACATTCTCCAGCGCGGTAAAATCATCTAACAAGTAGTGAAACTGGAAGACAAAACCAACTTTCTTGTTGCGAAATCGGGCCAGTTCAGCTTCGTTCATGCCAGCTAACGAAGCGCCGCCAATCGTTACTTCACCGCGTGTGGGTCGATCCAAACCACCCAGCAGATGCAGTAAAGTCGACTTTCCAACGCCCGATGCCCCAGTCACAGCTGTCATCTGCCCCTTTTTTACTTCCAGCGAAATCCCGTTTAGCACGAGAAGCGTTCCTTCGGCAGTCTTAAACTCCCGACAAACATCCGTAGCTGATAGTATGCAATTTGTGCTATCCATGCTATTTTCCGGCCGGTATCCTATTTTATCAAGCCTATGTTACTATTTTCGCCAGTTTCACTAAAACAATTAGCCATTCTATCGATTTTGTTAACCTATCGCCGCAGAACATCAATAACGGACAGCCGAGCCGCCTGCTGTGCCGGGATTAGCGCCGCGATAAAGCAGATAATATAAGTTACTCCACCAGCTATCAGATAATCAAACAGATGAGATTCTATCGGGACATAACTGATAAAATATATATCCGGCGGTAAAGATACCACTTTCCAGTGATTCTGAATAAATCCGGCACCCAGCGAAACCCCCCATCCGCCTAAAACACCGATTGTCGCAATAGTCATACCATTATAGACGAATATCTTTCGAATCGATGCCGGTACCGCCCCGATAGTCTTGAGAATACCAATTTCAGAACGTTTTTCCATAGTAAGCATAACCAGAGTAGAAATAATGGAAAAAGCCGCCACCATAACAATCAACGAAAAACCAGTCGACAAAGCCAGTTTTTCGATCGCAATCCATGAAAACAGGTTCCGGTGCAAAACGTTCCACGGCACCACATCGTAGCGATAGCCAAGAGTGGAATCAAGATGAGGCGCGACTGTTTCGGCCAGGTAGATATCATCAAGTTTCAGATGAACCGCGGTGGCAACGTCACCGGTCTTGAATAAACCCTGCGCCACTTTCATATCAATGTACGCCATCTGGCCATCAAACTCGTACATCCCGGTCTCAAATATGCCGGTGATAACAAACCGCGCAACCCTGGGTCGCGTGCCGCGTTTCAAATCTTCACCGCGCAATGAGTATAAAACAATCGGGTCACCCAGATAGACACTCAACCGTTCGGCCAAACCTTCACCGATCATCATGCCGGGGATAGTATCATCTTCAATCACTGCCGGTGTAAACCCATACTCTCCGATCTTGATGTCCAACTCGAGGTTTGCTGTGCGACGTTCCCGTTCCGGATCAATACCACGGATAATAATGCCATCACCAGCCGAGGCGGATGAAATGGCCGCCTTATAGTAAATGAAGGGTGAGGCCGCCAAAACGTGATCTTGTTTTTCCACCTCTTCGATTAATTCATCGTAGTCGGTAATGAAACTGCCATTATATGGAAAAATCGATATATGCGATGAAGTACCTAACAGACGCGAACGAATCTCGGTTTCGAAACCGTTGTGCATGGCGGTAACGAAACAAACCGCCGCCACTCCAACAGTTACTCCGATAATCGTAATCCAGGTAGAAACCGAGACAAAGAATCGCCCGGATCCGAAATAGCGGCGAGCTATATATGTTTCAAACGACATAGACCAGCATCCCTGCATTTAGAAAACAATTTCTCACAATCGGAAGCTATAACCCAAGCGCGGCTGTGGCAACCACTTTCGGAGCGGGGAGAGACCGCAGGTAATATCTTTAGAAGTGTGTAAAAGACAAAAGGTGTATCCTAAAGTTCACAA